>CAXBPM010000328.1:0-4375 GCA_963977345.1 uncultured Roseivirga sp. | reverse complement strand
AAAGGCAAGAGCTCATGAGAACCAAGATTGTTCAGGGCGGAAAATGGGCGATGGTAGATGAACACACCGTTCCCCTATTCGATACTTTAACCAATAAACTCGTCAAAAGAACGGTAATTGAGAGCGATGAATTTACACTCTACGAATGGCTCGATCACATGATGTCCGTGAGTAATAATGGTGCGGCTAGTGTTTGCTGGCGCGAAGCGATACTGATGCGTGTATTTGGTAAAACCTACCCTACCCTCACCGATGCCATGGCAGATCAGTTCTTTGCCGTCACACCAAAATCTGAACTTTCTACTTTAGCCATTTCCGTTGTCAACGATCCCTTGCGCAAGTTGGGCATCACGGAAGATGAATGGAGGCTTGGAAGTTTATTTACACGTGGCGCAGGTACGTTCATTCCTAGGAGTGGTGGCAGTATTGGAACCCCCTCTGGTCTAATGAAATTCTTAGTCGCGATGGAAAGAGGCAAGGTAATCGATCAAGAGAGCAGCCTTGAGATGAAGAGAATGATGTACATGACGGACAGGCGCATTAGATATGCCTCTGCTGGGGTGCTCTCAAAAGCAGCCGTGTATTTCAAGTCAGGTAGTTTATATAAATGCAAGCCAGAAGAAGGTTATTCATGCGCTAAATACCAAGGTAATGTCGACAACTTCATGAACTCAGTGGCCATCGTAGAACACCCTGATGGTAGAGATTATATAGTCGTAATGATGAGTAATGTATTGAAGAAGAACTCTGCCAGCGATCATGCAGCTTTGGCCGTAAACATTGACCAAGTGGTGAAGAATTTGAAATAGTATTCGCAGATTTTAGGCAATCGTTTCTTGAAAAGTAGCTACACTAGCCCCTTCGTAAACTCAGGAAAAAAAACATTTTATGGACGCTGTTAACGCTTAAAGCGCTTTGCAGCAAATTCATACTAACCTTTTCGCGCCCTAAGCAAGCAACCCTGTTTCATTACTTCATTCTTCCATTAACTCATTGTTTCACTATTTCATTGATTCATTAATCCCCTATCTCATTATTTCATTAACCCATTATAAACCTTCTCCGCTTCTTTCCTTACTTTCTCGTTTTTGCTTTGCATTAAGGGCTTCACCAACGAAGCATAAGACTTATTCCCAAGCACTTCAATCAGCCTGAAAACAGCCATTTTAAGTTTTGGATCACGGCCCTCTAAAAGCATGGAGAAATACACCCTTTCATCAGGTATTTTTACTTGAAGGCCTTGAATCGTTTCACTGGTAATACTTTCGAAAAGAGCGCCTTCCGCAATAGGAATAAGGGTTTTCTTCAATGCAGGCTCCAGTAAGTTATCTAAAAATTCAACTGAGTTTAGGCGTACATGATCGTTGACGCTTCTAATACCATTGTAAGCCGTAATCACATCTTCAGGCGGGTAACGCAACCCAATCAATCTAAAAATTCGTTCAAGCGTACCATCTAATCTCCGTTCCAAAAGGGTTACTAAATTAGTTCTAGCTTCCTGAATTTCTTCAGAGATTTCGTTCGGCAATAACTGCCTTTCTTGATACAATGCACCAAGCATGTTTTTGTAAAGGTTCGACTCCTCCATTACGCGCTCTACGATGTCTTCCTTCTTGATTTTTAAGTGCGGAAAGTCACGTTGAATTGCGTTAATCGATCTTAAGGCTTCTAGCCTCAAAGCAACATCAGGAGTATCTAAGAAACCGAAAAGCGCTTTTACAGCATTGGCAGAATCTATTTTCTCAAGCACTTCTGGCAAACGCCAAATCAGTTCTAGTCTACTTGTCTCTTCTTGCGCATAGCTCTGCAATTCCTTGATAATACCCTCCCCATAAAAAAGCAAAGCCTCTTGAGCCACCGACCTGGTGTCTTTAAACTCTAAGAAAGCAATGATTTTAGGAACGAAACAAGGGTTCATGGTAAGCCCAGCGGCCTTGATGGCCTCTTTTGTAATGCGCTTATTCTCTTGGTACAAAGCCGATTCAATCTCGTTGTACAGTGCCGAAATATTGGCATTCCCGATCGCCCTTAAAACCATCACTTGATACAAAAACCTATCTTCTTCGGTTTCCGCTAATTTCAAAAAGCTAAGCTTATCCTGAATCCGCGCTTCTATCTTCAAGAGCTTTTGCAGTTCAGGGTTATTCCGGGCATCTTCCGACAAGCCCACCAAAGCTGCACCGCTAACTTTAGGATCTGAATGCTGTAAGTATTCATTTATGATGGTCAGACGCTGTTGCTTCGTCTGCCTTAATAGCTGAGCAAAGGCCTTGTACCTCACTTCCATGTCTACATCGTGAAGTAGCTGTTCAAGCAATGGCTGCTCTACCGTTTGTTCAAGGAAGTACAAACAAGCGAGTGCTTTCTCACGGATTCGAGCAGAAGGGTGACTTAACAGTTCCACTACATTGTCAAACATTCGCTTATCAGGAATCTCGCGCACCTTTTCCAGCACATAAAGAATTTGATTCTCTGAGCCAGAAGCCAATGCCCTTTTCAAGCCTTCTAAAACAGACACATTATTAAAATCTGGCAATGCTTTTTTAGCCTCCTTATCGGCTTGGGTGAGTTTCAGTTTAAAAGAGTTGATATACTCATGCCTCACTTTAATGGCTACCCAAACCCAAATGGCCACAATAACGATGGTCAGCACACTTACCCACCGTACTGATAAATTAAGCCCATTGACCAGGAACATTAAAAACAGTCCCGCAATACCGGTGGCGGCTAAGTCGACAAAAACATCAATAAAGCTCTTGGTTTGGCTTTTTATGGCCGCAGGAATGGGCAATGAAAGCAATTCCGTTGCCGATTTATTGATCGATTGCTTGACAGACACCTCCCACAGTTTGGTGAAAATTGCGGCCCAAAGCATAGGACTAAATAACAGAATTAGTGAGCCCAGAAGCACACCGCCCGGCAGTGCAAACAAGGAGGTTCCTACACCATAAGTCCCTACAATTCTTTTGGTTAGGAACAATTGTATCAAGAGGGAGATCACATTGAATGTTGAAAACCAAAACCCAAAAAACGAGGTAAGCTCATCAGGGTCAGTAAATTGAGCTGAAGCGATACTGCTGAACTGAAATTCAACCAACTTAGAAATCAGTACACTTAAGCCTATCACCAAAGCGAGATAAGTAAGGTGCTTCGATTTACGGATCAACCAAATGGGATGATCACCGAAATCTGAAAACCGTTTTTTACTTTGAATAGGTGTAAGCTGTTGAATGTGTTTTTTCCAGATCACCCGATTGAGCGGAATACAAAAGCACAATAAAAAAGCCCCTAAAAATAACAGATTGGTGCCTTCTATATAAGAAGCCACTACCGAAGCCACATAACCACCAGCTACGCCCCCAACAATTGGCCCTGCGCCTATAAAACTGAATAATCTTTTGGCTTCCCTTGCATCAAAAACAAGGTTGGCCATAATCCAAAACTGAGAAGTAGCCAATACTCCAAAAATCGCAACTCCAATATAAAGCGCGTAGAGAGTGATGTTTGTCGCTATACCAAAATGTAAAAGCAAACCGAAGCCCAGCAGGCAGAATACGGAAACGTAGAGTGTAGCAGAAGTAACCTTACGTAGTGAATTCGTGCTTAAAGCCTTTGAGTAAATGGTGGAGACCACCATGGCAAAAACAGCCACCAGAACGAACACAAGAGGAAGTTGATCAATACCAATGACGGAAACGAACTGTGCGTTTACCACTGGTTTGATGATCAACAAAGTGAAGATAATCAGGAAGATATTAAGCTGCATTAAGAACACCCGATGGTATTCGCCTTCGCGCACATCGAATGTTCTCTGCAAAAAACTCTTAAAGTACTGACTCAATCTCAAGGCAAATTTTATCGAGGTTTAAGTGCGCCATCTACTTCCTTAATTAGATCGCGCATTAATTTTTCTCCATCGGCATCTTCGGCCAAAGCGACTATGATGTACCTGCGCCAGTTCGGTCCCCAAATCAAAGCTGAGTCTGAATGGAAATCTCTCCAAGAACCCGATTTGCGGTACACCTGAGCCTTAGGTGCCAATTGATCCATCGTGTTTACGAATTTATGGTGCAATTCAGGATCGCCCAAATAACCCAGCATTTCTTTCGACCTTTCAAAATTAACCAACTGACCAAAAGCCAACAAATAATAGAACCTACTTACTTGAGTCGCAGTAGCACCGTGACTGATATTTTTAAGTGGATCGCCTTTTCTAGGACCAGTTTTAGCATAACGCTTCCCTACCCAAAGCCCTCCTCCATGGTTCTTATCATAGAAATCATATTCAGGATCTTGCATCACTTCCGCAATCTTATCCAACCCAATTCTATCAATCATTCTTGTGGTTGCCGCATTGTTACTTTTGGCAATCATT
>CAXBPM010000327.1:0-4379 GCA_963977345.1 uncultured Roseivirga sp. | reverse complement strand
TGTGGAAGTGCTAGACCGCGCCATTGCTTCAAGTGAATTGCCAATTGGCGGATGGGTAGACGGAATGGCCTGCAGCGCTGGCCAATGGGTAGCGAGTTCTATTGCCCGAAAAGGTAGAGTAATGGTTGACAGTTTAACCAATAGCACCATGGGGTCCATTGGTGCTTTTACCATTCACCAAAACGTGATGGCCAGACTTTTAGCCAGTGGGGTGAAGGTTGAAATTATTCGTGCGCCCCAATCTAAAGACAAAGCCAGGTTTAACAACCTAGAAGAAATTACCCAAGAGCTGCGCACTGAACTAGAGCAAGAGCTGCGCCAATTGGTAGACGATTTTAAAGCAGAGGTAAGCGCCAATTATGGTGGCAAGCTGAAAGACGACTTTCCAAAACTATGGACAGGCGGCACCTTTAACGGTAAGCAAAGCCTTGAAATAGGATTGGCCCACGAACAAGGCCAATTAACCGATGCCTTTGAAATGGTATTGGATTTAGCCCACACCCAAAAGAAGCAATCATTTTCATTCAATTCAAATACAGATAAAGACATGAGTTTTTTAAAAAGGCTCGGCCTCTCCATTAGCATAGCGCAAAAGCTATCAGCCGAGGAACTAGAAAATTTGGGCGCAGCCGAGGAGAGGCTAGCTGAAATGGAATCTGCCAACGCACAGTTGACAGAAGCGAACGGTGCTTTTACTACGCAAGTGGAAGAGCTAACGGCTTCACTAGAGGAAGCAAACGGTACTATTAGTACACATGAAACTACAATTCAGGAGCGTGATGCACGCATTACTGAATTGGAAGCAGGTCCAGCGGCACCCGCTACTACTGTGGTGGCTGACGGAGATCCGCAGGCGGACGCAAGTTCACAGGCGATTATCGATGCTTTGCCTCACAACAAAGCAATTGACGCCAACCCAATGTTTAATCAGTCACCTAAACAAGAAGAGAAATAATGACTATCACGGATATTCTCACCGAGTTCGGAGCCTACTATATTAATAGCGGCCAGAACATGAGCAGGTTATACACTTTGCTACACGCTAAAAGTGCTACTGACCAAATGCTGGCTACTACGCCAACAGACGACACCGTTTGGAGAGCTGCAAAAGCCTCTATTAGCAGTGTAATGCAACCATTCCAGAAGGGATGGACGCCAAAAGGAACGGCCACAATGGAACCGCTTTCTATTACTCAGTACAAAATGAAAATCGATTCAGAGGAATATCCAGATGATTTGGAAGTTTCTTGGCTTGGTTTCTTAGCAGACAACAACACCGACAGAAAGGTGTGGCCGTTTGTTCGCTGGTTTGTAGAAGTGCTTTTATTGCCTAAGGCAAAAGAAGAGTATGAGCTTGACGCTGTATACTTCGGAAAAAGAAAAGAACCAACTGCAGGAACTGCGGGTGAAACTTACGAAGTGATGGACGGAATTCTTCACGCTCGTAACCAGGCAATTCTGAACAGTGTTACTTCTCCAATTGCGATTGGAGCATGGGACTCTTCAGATTCAGTATTGGTTACTCAAATGGAAGAGTTTGTAGATGGTTTTAATGCCAAATACAAAAACGCTACCATGTTGGCTGGTGTGAACGAAACAATTCACCGTAGGTTCTTGAGAGGCTACAGAGCCAAGTATGGTGCAAACGCCAACTTTACCGATACCAACAGTAAGGTAGATTTCTCGAACGTTACATTGGTGGGCTTGCCTTCAATGATTGGTTCCGATGCTATTTGGGCTACCCCAATGGGGAACGCTAGAAAGCTGATGAAGAAAACGGCCAACATGAGCCAGATCCGCATTGAGAATGTAGATCGTTTGGTGAAAATGTATACCGATTGGTTTAGTGGTGTTGGTTTCGTTTTGGGTGAATTGATTTTCACTAACGACCTAGACCTTGGCAAGCCAGTAATTGATGCCATTACGCCTTTGGCTGCGGCTACTGCTGGCGGAACGGCCCTAACAATTACAGGCCGTGAGTTTACAGGAACTACCTCTGTGAAACTAGACACTACTGCTTGTACTTCTGTGGTGGTAGTAAACGACAGAACCATTACTTGTGTAACGCCTGCCGATGACGCTGGTGACTACACAGTGAGCATTACCAATGCCTATGGCACTACGGTAAGTGTAGATGAAGTAACTGTATCCTAATTAAGAGCAGATATGAGCGATAACAAAACAGGAGCTTCCAATGAGGAGCTCCTTAAAAAAATAGCAGACCTAGAAGCGGAAAACGCTGCTAAGGATGCGCGCATTGCTAGAATGGATTCGAACAACGGGCAGGAGAAACTGAATGCCGGTAAAACGATTTCCATTACTGAGCAAGATGAAAACGGTAAAGCCATTGCAATTGTTGAATATCAGTTTACCAGAGGCAAACTGAATATTGCTGGCTTGGGTGAAATTACGGCTGCTAAGCTATTGAGCAATCAATCGGCTTATGGTCTGTACATCACTAAGTTGCTTACTACGAGGATTTGATTGTTGAACTTAACAAATCAGAAGAGTAATGGGAGCATTTAACGACATACTCGCAGGCACTGGCCCTAACATGGGCGGGCTTAGCGATCACTTATACATAGTGCCGATTACTGACATTGACGCAACGGCCTTGGCTGCACTGGATGACCCTACGGACGAAAAGACCGTAACGGATGCCATTCCGTTGGTTACAGACAAGAAGTGGTTTAAGTGGTATTTCACCAAAGGCTTAGATGCCAAATTAGAATACCCTTCTGTAGGAGAAAGAGATGGAATGAGCAGAGACGTAACCGTTGACATTAAGCAGCCAAGAATGGTTGCGGCAAACGAACGCGTTTTCGATATTGTTTCCAATACTCCTGTGGCCATTGCGGTAAAAGATGCTGAAGGACAAATGAGGCTTTGCGGAATTAACCGCAGAGAGTCGGGCGTTTTGGCGGTAGATTTTCCAATGTATTGGACAGCAGATGCGGCCAGTACTGGTGGCAACGGAACGGAAAAGAAAGGCCATGCAATACAATGGAAAGGGGAATGCCCTCATACTCCATTGTTCCACACGGCAGCACTTGACGTAACCGGAGCAGCATAGCACCCAAGGTTTGGGCGCATAGATTTTGCTACACTTACAGAGCAGCAAGCCGAAGCACTGGCCAAGCATAAGGATTTCCCTTATTTAGAAGCAACAGACACATCCAAATAAGTTGGTTGGTTTTTCATAGTTAGATTGAGTTTTGAGCTGAAAAGCCCTAGGAAACTGGGGCTTTTTTTTATGCCCATAAAAAAAGCCTCCTAGTTGGAGGCTTTAGTTTTCAGTTTCAGAAACGATTAGTTCACCAGGATCTACGCCTAAAGTTTTAGCAATTTCAATAAGCACATTCAAGGAAGGCTGTATTGTATTTCGGCAATAACCAGATACAGTTACTCTGTTCTTATCTATCTCTTCCGCTAACCAGCTTTGGCTGCGTCCCTGCTTTTTTAAAACCTCTGCTATACGATTCATTGATTCAAAAATAGTAAATCATTTCGATCTATTAGTTATGTAAACTAATAATTTACATAAATGTAAAAGATTTATTTGCAAAAATTAGGAAAGTAAATTCAAACACTACATATTTGAAGTGTATTAAAAAAAAAACAGCCCCGAGTATTACCAGTACCCGAGGCATTCAATCAATTTTTCTAACCTATTAATTAAAGAGTTATGAACAAGTTTTTAGACAAGTACCCGAATTTATCAGGAGTGATCGCCTTTCTTATTTTTATGGGTGTGATTTTGAGTGTAATGTGGGTTACTGGCAACCTATAAAAAAATAACCCCAGGTATTACCAGTACCCGGGGCTTCTTACAATTTTACTAACCTATTAAATTAGAAAAAAATGTCTAACACAAAACTAAGAAAAAAACACCAAACATTTGAAGAGCAAGATGCACTTTACAAACAACGCGAAGCCATTACCACTTATGGCTGGGTGGTATTACTCAATTGGGTACAGCAATATGGCGTTCCTCGTTTGGCAGAATTATCCGCAAAAGGCTTTGCTTATATGGTAAAAGCCGAAAAGAAAGTGGCCAACAAACAGCATTACTTTTTAGATGTAGATGTGAGCGTTGATTTGCTCCGCAGCATGAAGCAACTGGTGAACGATATTCAGGAAGTGAACGAAGAGGATGGTTTAATTATGAGCCTGCCCAATTCAAATGTTCAGGTGAATGTAATGGGCTTCACCATGTTTTTTAATAAATTTGGTGGAGTAGAAAGGATAATATCAGAACTCTACTCTATACAGCCGCTAATGGCCCACACCGTGGAGCCTGATACCCTTGCCGATTTTAAAGAGGTGTATGATTGGCTGGAAGATTTTAGAATTACAGTTTGTCAACTTTGATAATATCA
>CAXBPM010000326.1:0-4381 GCA_963977345.1 uncultured Roseivirga sp. | reverse complement strand
AAGACTTTGTAGAAGGTGCCGTTGCCAGATACGATTTCTTCTTTCTCAAAAATAACGTGGTCTTTAAAAGTGTAAAAGCCAATGCCTTTCTCTCTTAAAAAGCGCTCTATTTGTTGATCTCTATCTGTGGCATAAGGTTCGTAATCTCTATTGGTGAAGACGGTTTCGATTTCATATTCAGCTGTAAGTGCTTTATAAGCCTCAATAGGAGTGGAGTAGAATGTTTTAAGCTTCGAACCTTTCGTTCCCAGTTTATCATTCATTTCAGCAACAGTATTCTGGATAAACTGTACCCGAGCATCCTGCTTATTCTCTAGCTTGTCAAGAATGTTTTTATCGAAAATAAAAATGGGGAGCACTGGAAGGTTTTCCTTCAGAGCATAATAAAGGGCGGTATTGTCTTCGAAACGTAAATCTCTTCTGAACCAGAATATGTTGATTTTCGACATGAGTTATTTGGAGTTTGGAAAAATAACCGAGTAGAGGGCGATTAGTTTGAACCGTTCCCCGAATTCTTTTCTTCTTCTAATTTCTTTTTGGCCAACTCCTCTTCTCTACGTTTCTTTCTTTTTTTGTCAACGCCTGTAAAGAACTCACTTAAGCTATTGAAACTACTGGACTGCGTGATACTCGCGCCACTGGTTTGATTAGTAGACCCACCAGTGGTTACGCTTGCCAAATTATAATTGCTTCGAGAATAGACCTTCACTTTATAGCGACCATCAGAAGTAAGAATATATTCCGCTGTCCAGTCGCCCGCAATGCTATTAATGTCTGTGTAATAGTTTTCTGAGTCCACCTGATTGGAGAGTCCTCCTTCTCGTGTGATTCTTAGGCGTCCATTTAGAAAAGTGTATGATAAGCGTAGTTGGAAAGTGTTATAAGCATTTTGGTCTAAAGAAGCCAAATCAAAGTCTATTTCAAGGTTTTCATCTAGTTGGGCCACAAGCTGACTCAATTGATTGGAAAGCAATTGGCTTACGTTTTGTGAGGCAGTCTGCCCTCCAATATTTAAAGTGTTACTATCGGAAAAACTATTGAGCACGATTACATTAACTACCTGTCTGGTCAGTTCTTGTTCGTCACTAGCCAAGCGATTCTTAAAGGCGTTTAATGCAGTCTGAAGTTGAAAATCCTGAGAGTTGACTTCTGAAAAATCAATATCAAAACCAATCTCAGGGGAGAGTAATGGCCCATTCAAGCGCAAAAGCACCTTGGTAGGGTATCTTCTATTCACAGCTGATAAATTTTCTTCATCAAAACCCGTTTGTTTCAAAATCGGTGCGAGTGAAGTGTTTTGGGAGTAGGAGGCGTTAATGTCCATTATGCCAGTGTAAGGATCGCCTGACCAGGTGATTCGGCTTGGCTGCTCAATGTCAAATTCCTTGGTGATAATATTGTACAAAGAGAAATTGTATGCTCCTTCAGTAATATTCAACCCTCCCGTCATACGGAAATCACCTTGAGTATCGATCTGTAATCTCAATTGGCCATTGCCTCGTCCTCTAATGATATCTCCAGTTTTTGGGTCAATGATGATTTCTGTATAAGCGTCTGGAGTAACATTGATATTCAGGTCTAGCTTAAGACCTTCAATTTTCATTTTATCCACTTCATCACCCGTTGTGTTATAGGTTTGGGTAGTATCTGTTAGATTAATGAAGTTAATGTAATCGACAGAAGTATCGTTAGTTCCTTCACTAATGGGAATATAGATTTGAGTATTTGGGCTTGTCGTTACATCGGCATTGATAGTGAGGTTACTAGCAGCACCTCTTAGGCTTATGGTACCAGTAGCATTGGCATTACCATAATATAAATCGCTGTCATCAAATGTGGTGTTTAGTACTTGAAATTTATCTAGATTCCCGTACAGGTCAAGACTAATGTCTCGGAACGAGTTATGTCGTACTTCACCTCCAAATTGAGCAGGGTTCCCGTTGATGTCAAGAAAGTCTAATTGTGAAAGGGAAATCAGGTTTTTATCGAACCTTACACCGCCACCAAAACGGTATTCAGTGTTTAAATAGTTAATTTTTATACCCCCATTCTTAATGGTTCCATTGCCTCTAATCAATGGGTCGGAGAGGGTGCCACTTACGGTGAGTTTACCGCTTATTGTCCCTGCTATTTTGGTGAAATAATCTTCAATATAGGGCTCTCCAATGCTAAGGTTAGCCTCGTTTAGGATAAGGTCTAAATCCAGTTGATTATTAGTCCTAGCAGGATAAAAGTCACCTTCGAGTTGGATGATCTTTTTACCCAGCCTATCCACAATCATGTTGATATCGAATTTACTATTGGAGTCATTCCAAAGTAAAGCACCACTGATATCACCTACTAAGAATTCATCAATTTTAAATTCTTTTATATTGATATCGCCAAATAATAAGGGGTTATAGAGCAGGTTTTGGGCATTGATTGAGCCGTTAATCTTACCTGAATAAGATTTTAATGTAAGCGTGTTTAAGTTTTCAACTTCAACATTTTCAAAAACTATTTTCATGGTTTGAGCACTGTCTCTAGATACCGAAACTTGTCCATCTAATGTAATGGATTGATTGTCGTTGTATATGTCAAGGTTCTCTATACTGATGTTTTCTTCTCCAAAAACAACCACATTGTCTTCTGTAATATTCCAGGTCTTGTCTAATACAATTATGTTCGACTCCTGAAACCGAAGCTCAGTACGGTTGTCAAAGAAGTCAATTCCAGCACCTATTTCGGCATAATTACCACTGGCTGTTTGCTCAATGTTCTGTCTTAATTCAATTCTTTTGCCATCCCAAACAGCTTCTAGTGTCAAAGCGTCTGTTTCAGAAGTGTTCGCGTAAATTTGCTTCTGAGAATACAAATAGCCCAAAGCAAGCACTTTGTCAGGGTCTCGTAAACTACTGGCATTAATGTTTATTTCGTTGTTTAAAAAGGAGATGTTTGAATAAGTGAGTGAATCAATTTTCGCATTCAACTGGAAATCTTCTGTGTTCGAATTATTAAAGCGTCCATGTAACAAAGCGTTCTTTCCTACATAAATCGCAGAGTCGAAAAGTTGAATAATGGGGTTAATGTCTGGTAATTCTGCCGAATAGGTAATATCGAAGGCTTGTAAACTTCTGCTGTGGGTTTTTAGGTATTCAGGAATCTCACTACTTCGGCTAGAGAAAACGAGCTTGTATTGGCCATTAATATTTTGGAGTTCGGTGAGCAAGGTTGAAAACTCAAATTGGCCATCCATGTTAATGTTAAAGTAATCTGAATTAAATCGTACTGTTCTATTTCTGGAGCTTCGTTGAGAAGAAAAGAAAACGGAATCGACTAAAATATCTTCATTGCCATATTTGAGGTAAGCATCGGTGAGATGGAAATTACCCAATAAGCTATCAAGTTGTACTCCTTCAAAGTCCAAATTGAAATCAGAAGCAACAAAAACCTCTTCCTCTGTCAGGTTAATGGCTGTCAGGTCGGCACGTGTCAACCGTCCGTTGATTTTGAATAGTCTTTTGTTGTTTCGTAAATCTACAGAACCTTCAGCTTTAAAAATTAGGTTGGGATCATCAACAGATATAGCTCCAGAGAAAAATGATTGGGCAAAGGTGCCATTGGTAATGATGTTGACATATTGATAGCCTAGAATCCCAATTTTACTCACCTTAGCATCGAGCTTAAAATTGGCCTGTTCGAGTGTGAAGCCTTCGCCTTCAATACTACCATTTAGATTCACTTTTTGAAAAACACTGTCTTCTGTAAGCACACCAACATTAAAGTCTTCCAACGACAATCGACCACTATAAGAAGCTAGTTTGTTCTCTGGTAAAGTAATTTGAACGTTCGGATTCACATTCCCCAGGGCAGTCTTTAATTCGCCATAGGCTACAAAATCATTTATTAGCCCATCGTATTGGCCGTTTAATTCGACCAGTCCCAGTTTGTCTGAAATTTTGAAAGTACGATCGTTAATGAACTGCTTTAAGTCGGTGGCTTTTAAAAAAGAATCGTCTAGGTCAATATCAAAAATGGTTTCATTGATATTTGGCAGACCTTCAATGTCCAATCGGCCACTGAGTTTAGAGTATTCTCCAAAGGTTATGGTAAAGTCATCTGAGAAAAAGGAATTCACTTTTCCCTGAAAATAACCATCAACCTTAATCTGTTGATCGTACTTTTTAAATTCGGGAACGAAAAAACTTAGCTCGTCTGAGTGTAACAATGAGTTTTTGAAGTTGGCGTTAAAATCCACTTCTGTTACAAACTCACTCATGGCAGAAGGTTCGTCAAAGTTGAACACGATGGAATCTTTGATATGACTCTTCCCAATCACAAGGTCAAGATGGGTGAAAGCCATTTTCTTTAATGAGGTCTGGAAAATGGTTTCAAGCTTGTC
>CAXBPM010000325.1:0-4404 GCA_963977345.1 uncultured Roseivirga sp. | reverse complement strand
CGCGTCTTTCTTTGCGCAATTCTAAGTAATGGGAATAGTTGGTTTTGTAATCGTAGATACGACCACGGGTAATTTCTATGGTTCTGTTAGTAAGGTTATCAACAAAGGTTTTATCGTGACTGATAACGATAACAGCCTTAGCGCTGGTTTTCAAGAAATCTTCTAACCATTGCACCGATTCAATATCCAAATGGTTGGTAGGCTCATCGAGGAGAATTAAATCCGGCTTCTGCAAAAGGATTTTGGCCAATTCAATGCGCATTCTCCAACCACCACTAAATTCGCTTGTAGAACGGTTTAAGTCGGAGCGAACGAATCCCAAGCCCATAAGCGTTTTCTCTACTTCAGCGTCAAAATTGATTTCTTCAATGCTGTAGTATTTTTCGCTGAGCTCAGAAACCTGCTCGATAATCTTACTGTAAGCATCAGATTCGTAATCAGTACGCGTTTCTAGCTGATGCGTGAAATCATCCATCTGCTTTTTCATGTCTATGATTTTTGAAAAGGCCTTAGATGCTTCTTCAAAAACAGTACACTCGTCTTTGGTAAGCAAATGTTGAGGTAAGTAGGCTACAATCGCATCTTTTGGAGCCGAAATTTTCCCTTGCGTAGGTTTACTTTGTCCAGCAATAATTTTTAGTAAAGTGGATTTTCCTGCACCGTTCTTTCCCATCAGGGCGATACGGTCATTGTCATTCACATTAAAAGTAACATTGCTAAATAGGGTGGCGCTACTAAACTCAACACCAACAGCATCTACTGAAATCATAGGGGATCAATTTGGCCGCAAAGATATGGATTTGTAGTTCGAATAATTGATTTGTAAAGAAATTAGCATCCGAACTTGATCCGTATAGAGGGTAAGTCAATCAGCACATCAAAATGATAATTTTAGTTTATATTGAAATTCATTTTAAAGCAATGAATGACCAAGGGAAAGTCGCTTCATTCATTTAACTCCCATTCTATGAAAATCCGTTTTAAACAGTGGTTTTATCGAACGCTGATTTTGATTGCCATACTGCATTCTTCAGCACTATCGGCCCAGCAGGACACGATCAAAGTGTTATTTATAGGTAATAGCTATACTTATTTTTGGAACTTACCTCAATTGCTTAGCGCTATGGGTGAATCGCAGGGCGTTCCAATGATGGTACGTCAGTCTACTGTTGGAGGAAGCAATCTCGAACAGCACTGGAAACGAGAGAGAAACACTCAGTCTAGGGGTTTAATAGAAAATGGGGATTGGGATTACGTGGTAATGAACAACCACAGCATGAGCACCATTGAAACACCTGAGGATTTCGATGAATATGGAAAATTCTTTGCCGAACTTATTAAATCAAAAGGAGCCAAGCCAGTTTTTTACATGACTTGGGCCCGAAAAGGGAAACCTGAAATGCAAAATACCATAACCAAGGGCTATAATTCTTTGGCTGAGCGCACCAAATCTAATGTAGTTCCTGTTGGCCCTCTCTGGATCAAATCAATTGAAAACCGACCAGAACTTGAACTTTATTTCCCTGATGGAAGTCACCCATCACCAGAAGGTACTTATTTGAATGCCTTGGCCTTTTACAAATTCTTTACTGGCGAAAACACATCGGAAATCCCACCTCGACTTACCCGGATTGATAAAGATGGAGAAACGCTTTACCTGGCTATGCTTATGCAAGAAACAGCCGATTATTTACAAAACTTAGTAGATAGCGCGACCATAAAAAATTTGAGTTATGAGTAGCGATAGGCGTAAGTGGTTATCGCTCTTATTAGGGCCTTTGGTTTTTACGGTACTCGAGATCATTGGAGGCCCAGCCTCAATGTCGGAGAGTGCTTTTCATTTGTTGGCCATCACCATATGGATCGCCATTTGGTGGGTGACTGAAGCCATTCCCATTGCTGTAACGGCTCTTTTGCCTATTATCCTATTTCCGATTTTCAATGTGATGGACTTGTCCAGCACAACGGCTTCCTACGGACATAAATATGTATTTCTCTATGTAGGCGGTTTTATGATTGCCATAGCCATTGAGAAGTGGGGATTGCACAAACGTATTGCACTCACCATCATCAACGCCATAGGCACCAACATGGTGAACATCATTTTGGGCTTTATGTTAGCAACAGCTTTCCTCTCCATGTGGATTTCTAATACAGCTACTTCAGTAATGATGCTACCGATCGGGATGGCCATTGTAAGTCAGCTAGACCAGAATGCTTTGGCCGATAAGAAAGTTTCCGGCATGTTTGGCAAGGCATTGATGCTGGCCATTGCTTACAGTGCATCGATAGGGGGAATGGCTACGCTAATTGGAACGCCACCTAATCTCGTGTTGGTGGGCGTTGTTGAAGAAACCTATGGTGTGGAAATTTCTTTCTTGCAATGGTTTCAGTTTGGCTTTCCTGTCTCAGTAATACTACTTATTGTTTGTTGGAAATACCTTACCAAATATGCTTTCAAGTTGAAGAAAGCAGAGTTTCCGGGTGGTAAACAAGAGGTCAGCCGTTTACTGAAAGAACTCGGGAAATTGAGTAGGGAGGAGAAATCTGTGTTGGCAGTTTTCGTCATCACCGCTTTTTGTTGGATTACCCGCTCGTTCATATTACAGAAATTTATTCCAGTCATTGATGACACCATCATTGCCATCATAGCCGGAGTAGTGCTCTTTATTCTGCCTTCGAGCAAAAAAGGAGAGCGCATTATTAACTGGGAAGAGGCAGTGAAAATGCCTTGGGGCATCATTCTTTTGTTTGGTGGTGGTATGGCATTAGCCGAGGCCTTTGGGAGCACAGGATTAGCCTTGTGGATTGGTTCTCAAATAACGATGGTAGATGGAATTTCCATGATTTTGATCATTCTAATTTTGGTTGCTGCGGTCAATTTCTTGACAGAACTCACTTCGAATTTAGCCACAACAGCCATGTTATTGCCAGTATTGGCACCTGTGGCTTTGGCGTTTAATATGAACCCATACATGCTTATGGTTTCGGCTACTTTGGCCGCGTCTTGTGCTTTTATGCTTCCTGCAGCAACTCCACCTAATGCAGTAGTCTTTGGTTCAGGTTATCTAAGAATTCCTGATATGATGAAAGCTGGTATTTGGATGAATGTCATCTCGATACTCTTCATCACTGCGATGGTTTATTTTATATTGCCATGGCTGTGGGGAATTATACCCGATGAGTACTCAAACCTTGTGGGAAATTGAGAAGTAGAATGACCAGCAATAAAAAAGCCCTTGAAGAATGGATTTCTTCAAGGGCTTTTTTATTGGAAAATACTATTCTAGAAATCAGAAAGCGTGTATTGTAATTGAACTGTGTTCAGTTCAGAAATCATTTCAACCGTATTTGCACCAAGAATTTTATATGAAATACCGAGGCCAGTGTTTTTCATATAAGAGTCGTTATGACCGAAGTCTGAAATCAGAGGGAATTCTTCATCCATCATCAGGTTGTTGAAAACGATTTCATTAAAGCCTAAATCATTGGAGATCTCATCGGCAAAAACACGATTATAGATCAAGTGAAGTTCTTGTGCTAATGGCAAAGCACTACCAGAGAGCATTTGGACTTCTACTTTGCGTTCTTTTTGTATTGAACCTTCAGTGTAAAGTGCTCCTGAATAGTTCATAACTATATTTTGTGAAAGTTCTGAGGCAGTCGTTTGGGAATTAGCACTAAAATCTAAAGTAGCCAATTCGGGCATAATAATAGAGATACTATGTGAAGCTGTATTTCCTTGCCCAAACGCTGTTTGAGAAATGAATAAGCAGATTATTGAGAAAAATTTTAAGCCCTTTGTCATATACTTTTTTTTTAACAAAGATAAGCGTGAAATGCCTAAAAGCAGATTAATGTCGGTGAATGGCCCATATGTACAGGTGAAGTGAAAAGGGAATTGTTTAATTCTTATTTAAGGGTAATCTAATTTTTAATTATTCCTACTTTTATAAAATACATCACGAACTTATATGCACTTAATCGAAGTAAGAATATTGCTTTATGGGTATTTTAAATCGATCATAAGTTGTAGTTTTGTTTTCCTCATTACCAAAACGACTAATAACTATTCATACTCTAGTGAGTTACGCACACACTAACCGCATGCAAATATGAATATAGTGAAAGCCAATACTGTTCTGTCTTCATCTTTTTCTCAAAAGGTGTACTCATGAGCCTCGATCATACAAATCCAAAAGTGAAACCTGACCAACAAGGTTTAAAGTACTTACCCATTGTAAGTATGCTTTTTATCACCACACTTTTAATGTCCAGCATACTATCCATGAAAGTGATTACACTGGGCTTTTTAGACGCACCAGCGGGTATTATTACCTTTCCAATTGCCTTTATTTCAGGAGATATTCTTACAGAGGTGTATGGTTTTAAAATCACTCGAAG
>CAXBPM010000324.1:0-4422 GCA_963977345.1 uncultured Roseivirga sp. | reverse complement strand
TAATGTGAGTGAAAAAATAGAGCTTTCTTCTAGAAACAATATAGAGGGTGACCTATTACGTGAAATCCCTGCCAATTCATCTATAGTAATAAAAGTGAACCAAAAAACAAACGCCAAAACTTATGCGGTTCAATCATTGCTTTCTGATTTGAAAGTATTGAATAAAACCACTGAAGTTTCTAAAACAGCCTACGCTACTACTAAGGTATTCCCTACTAAAATAGAGAAGAAAGATGCCTACTTAAGGTACCCAATGGAAGCCAGTTTGTACTACAATAATTATTCAAACAAGAATGTTGAGTTCAGTAGTGCCTATGTAGAGTTAAGAGGAAATGGTTTTCTTGATCAAAAGCAAAATCATTACTTAAACTTCATTGTACGTGGCCCAAATCAAAATCATTTAAGCCGTTTTGGAATCAACGATCAGTACAGCCTGATATACCGTAACCGCAAAAACACAACTGTTTTTATTGGAGATCATGTTTTCAACATCAACCAGTTAGGTTTATTAGGAAGATATGGTTTTGGAGCTCGAATAGATCAGAAAGTTAAAAACTGGGTATTGAGTGCCTTTTACACCAAGCCTAGATTAGTCTTCAATACTAAAGAGCCAATCTTCGGTGGTAAAGCAGTGTATAATGCATCTGAATTCTTAAAACTAGGATTGTCTTTTTCAAGCTCTAAAGAAGTGCCTCAGTATTATAATCAACAAATTGCTAACACTGCTGAAGGTAATGGTACAATTGCCGTATTCGAAGCGGACTACAAGGATAGCAAGACCCAAGTACGCATGGAATTGGCAGCAAGCATGAACAGTGAGACCATGGATTACGCTACTGATGTAGCCATATCTCATAAAATGGGAAACCTTTTTTACAATGGAAGCACCACCATGGCTGGCGAAAACTACTTCGGTACGTTGAACAATAGTTTAAGGTATGCTAACTCGTTAAGCTATAGCCTATCAAAATGGAGCTTGGGTGTTGGACAAGGTTATTCTAAAGTACACGAAAGAGTTGACACCACCCTTTATGGTGTGCGTCCTACTTTCGAAAACTACTATGCTTCTGCTGGCTACCGAATCAACAGCAAGCACTTTGTGAACTTACGTGCAGTACAAAGAATGAGAAAAGATGAAAGCGAGCGTCAAAGCTTCGATTACAGTGAAAAAGGAATTGATTATAGATACAAGTACACTGGAAACTACTTAACTGTGAATTTCAACGGTAGAATTGCAAAAACGCAGAACTTAATAAGTGACAACTTGCAAGCGAGAGATACTTACGGTGAGTTTTTAAACGTAAATTATAAGGCTACTTCTAAATTATCGCTACGTACTAATGTAAGTCATAACCGCACCAACAGGTATAACATTAACAATAGCGTATCTGATTACTACCTTTTTGGAGGAGCGTTTAACTACAGAGCAAGCAGAGATTTAAGATTTGGAGCGAGTTACAACAGCGGTTTTAGCCCTGAAGAAAGCTACAGAAAAAGAGACTTTATTAATGCCAATGTATTGGCAAACATTGGGAAGCATCACCAAATTGAAGCCAGGGTAAATTACTACATGAACCCTAACTCAGAAACACAAAAAGAGCTTTTCGCTTTTGTTAAGTACACTTTCAGGTTTGGTGCGCCACTTAAAAAGACAATTAAACAAGGTGGAGTTAAAGGATTCATTAAGTCTAATGATCCTTCAATAAACCTTAAAGGTATTCAAGTAGTAGCTGCTGGAAATTCAGTAAGATCTAGTTCAAAAGGTGAGTTTGAATTGAACAACCTTCCTGTTGGGCTTAATTATCTACTGATCGATGAGTCTACGCTACCTTTAGGAGTTGTAGCATTGGCCCAGAAACCAATAGAGGTAAATGTTGCAGAGAAAATTTCAACTGCCATAAACATCACCCTTGTTAAGGCCAAGCAATTGAAAGGAAAGCTGATAGTAAACAATGCTAATCAAGAATATCAATTAGATGGTTATCTTAAACTAGAAAACAACAGCTTCACTTACTATATTGAATCTGACAAAGCCGGAAACTTCAAATTTTCAAAAATTGTACCCGGTACATACAAACTATCATTAGTGAGATTAACATCTGAAGATACGCTAGAAGTGGTGTCTGAAGAATTAACAATAAAAACTACAAACGATGAATTGACAAACGTAGAATTTGCTTTGAAAGCGAAGGAACGTAACATCAAATTCAAGAGTAACAACTTTAAAATTGGAAACTAATCATGAAACGTACTATACATATCCTATTCATTCTACTCCTAAGTTCATCAATGGCTTGGGCCCAAGAAACACTAAACGCTGACGACCCTAATACATTTATCTTCGGTGGTGACCAGAAATCAAGTGGAGCCTCTATTGAATTGTTACCCATTGCGATCATTGACATTGAGCCCGAAACCTTAGCAGGTGCTGGTGGTGGTGCTGGCGCAGGTACCGAAGCAGGGCTTCCCCCGCCAAGCGGTGGAGTTGCAGATCTATCCGACCTTTGGTTGAATTATACCTATCGCTCAGAAAATGGTCAACCTGCTCAAATTTTTGTCTCTACCAATCAGCCAATCCCAGGTGGAATGAGAATAGAAGTGGAAATTAAGGAATTTGGTGCAGGAGGAGACTACTCTAAAACCAATAAAGATATAGTCAAATTAAGTGAGTCAGAGAAGGTGGTAGTATCGGACTTCCCTAGTGGATACACAGGTGATGGTTTGAACCGTGGGTACCATATTACCTATAAGATCAAAAATGCCAAAACTCTACCCGCAGGATTTGAAATAGTTTACCGTATTCAATAAATCAATAAATCAATCGATCATGAAAAACATATATACAATCATACTTTTATTCTCTCTTTCAAGCCTGTCTTTTGGTCAGCTTTTACCTGGCACCCTAGACGTTAGCGGTTTCCCAAATATTGTAGAGAACGTTAATGACTTGGTAATGGAAGCCGGTGAGGATGCCAATACGGTTGATTTTGAATCAAACATAGATGCCAATTTGATCGCTTTCATTTTAGACCCAACAGTAAACCCTGCAACGGGTTTCACTACAAGCTCAGAGGATAATTGTTCTTCAAATGTATATAGATATACTGTTTATATGCATACCGAAAACGCCCCACAAAGTGTGGAAATACAGGCCAAAACAACCATGAATAGTGGAATCAGATTTCCAATAGACAGTCCATATGACGATCTGCCAGAGCAACCTCTTGGCCCTCGTGACTTAACACCAGAAATTGGTGGCGCCTACATCACGATTCCAAATACTGGAAGCGCTGCCATTAAGGTCTTCGAATTTGTCGGCTGTCGACAGGATATTCCGATCCAATTCAAGGTAAAGGCAAGTGCCATAGCCATCGCAGGCGTTAGCAATTTCAATATTTTCTACACCGTTGTAGGAAGCTTACAGTAACCTCATAAATTTCCATACCATGATTGACGACATTTTCTTTAAACGTTTTACTGTGGAAGAGCTCACTAAGCTGAAAGCCTATATCGAAAGGATAAAAACACAGCGAGAAAGTAAGTTTCCTTCTGAGATCAAAGAGTCAGATATTTCTATACGCTGTAAGGATTTCTTACTCAGCTTAGAGATTGACGCTTGGGTACAATTAGAAGACTTCTCTGAAAATGAGATTAAAAGGGCTAAAAATATCGGGACAAAAATCTTTAGAGAAATCAGTAAAGAGCTTAAAAAAAGAGGCTTGAAACTGAAAATTGAAGGCTAAACAATGTAGCCACTCCAATAAAACGATTCTCATCCCTTTGGTTTTCTTTCTATCTTCCGATTCAAACAACCCTATTAAAAATGAATCGGAAACACACGCTGCTATTTTTATTACTCTACTCTCCCATGCTTTTTGCGCAAGAAGTGAGAGTGCTGAACCCAGTAACATGGCCAGAATCTGATAAAGACACCGCCACATACACCATAAAGGGTGAAAGGCATGGCGTCAGCTTTTTCAAACAGTTTCGGCATGCTGAAGTGCAATACGAACCCACAAATCAGCTCACCTTCGACACTTACCATACCGTAAACGTGATGTATCACTGGTATAAAGTATGGGCCGAAAAGTATCCAGACATTGTCGATATCTATCAAGTAGGCACCAGTTTTGAAGGTCGACCTATTCTACAAATGACCCTGACCAATAAGAAAACTGGCAAAGACACCGATAAGCCTGCTGCCTATTTTGAAGGTGGCCGCCACAGTGGTGAAATCACCAGTAGCGAATCTATTTTATGGTTAACCAATCATTTATTAGAAGGCTATGGTAGCGATGCAGCAATTACGAAATTGATCGATACCAAGGCGATTTACTTAAGGCCGCAAAACAACCCTGATGGCTCGAATCTATATTTGAACACTGCCCAAAGAAACCGTTCTACAGTAAGACCACACGATAA
>CAXBPM010000323.1:0-4434 GCA_963977345.1 uncultured Roseivirga sp. | reverse complement strand
CATCTGCTGCCGAACCAATAAGAAAAATAGGGGAAGAATTATCCTGTAATTGAAAGAATGCTGTCTGCTGTGAAGTTCCTCCTGGACTAGAAGCCCTTAACTCCAATATTGAAACTGGAACGTTTGAAGTACCAGCACTAGAATAAGAATTGAGCAAGTCCCATCTGCCAGCCACATTGGTCTGTGCACCAACATACAAATCCCATTCAGAGGTGGATTGTACCGTAATTTCTGTGGCTCCGGCTAGAATAATTCCATTGTTGTATTGCCGAATGGTGTTAAAAGTAAAATTGAGGTCTGTCCCTCTTGTAATGTTGATATCAAGGCTTTGAGATCGAGCAAAAGAGGGGGTAAGCGAAAGAAAAAATATGAAGCACCAGCCTCTAATCATACATAAAAGTATATAAAATTAAAAGAGGTAGCAATAAGCTACCTCTTTTTACCAATCAACATAAATCGAACTAACTTTTACTACGTCTTAGTAAAAAGTAATTTCTTTATTATAAATCTTCTGCTAGTGTGTAAATCACGTTCAAGCCATAGAAACCAGCTTGATACTGAGCAGTCAAAGTAGGGATAATTCTGTAGTCTACTCTGAAAAAGTGAGAGTCTGGGGTAGTTAAGTAAGTACCCGAAGCGACACCGTCACCAGCTCCTACTGTTCCTACGATATCTAATCTAGCATCAGTAAGTGCAGTAAAATTATTCAATGCAGAAGAACCAGCACCATCAATTACTCTTACTTCTAACAATGTAGAAGGAACAGTAGAAGTACCAGCACTAGAGAAAGCTTGTAACTGAGCCCAGTTAGTAGTTTCTGCTTGTACGTACAAATCCCAAGGAACAGTAGATTCTACTCTAAGTTCAGTAACGTTTGGCTTAATAATACCATTAACATAACTAGGGATTGTGTTGAACGTGAATTCCACGTTAGGATCTGTAGCCAATGTTAAATCAAGAACGCCTTGAAGATCCATAGCAACATAAACGAATTCATTGTCGTCCGGTAGGACTTGAGCATTCGCTTGAAAAGCGGATGTAACAGCGAGTAATGCGGCTATAGCCAGCACTCTCAGTTGAGCAACTTTTTTCATGAGTATTTAATGTTTAGGTTAAAAGTTTTGACAGGTGAATATATGGACTTATTTTCATATCTAAAAGTATTCACAAGAAATTTTTCTGCTTTTTTTAACAGAATCACCCTCTGAAAGGTTGAAAGGCTTATTTTATTTGTGAATTTTTTTTCCATGAAATGATTATTTACCCTTTTCGGGTATTGTTATTTCAATTTCTGCGGCAACAACTTCATCTCTGTTGCCATAGTCTAACACCCCAAGTACGGAATATCTGCCCGGTGGGAAGTCCTTAGGTATTTGAAAGTGCACATCTCGGTTACTTGCTGGTAGCACGGTAAAATTCTTAGACTCCAGCCGTTTGGTTTCACCATTCGCAAGATTAGTAACTTCAGCATAAGAGTTACACTTAAGAAAAGTTTCACCAGCATTTTTAAGTCGCAATACCAATTCTTCTCCTTGATGGGTGAAATCAATGACTTCGCCTTTTGAATAGGTGACACTTGGTGGCGTTTGGAACACATACACTCCAAAACGGTAAGACTGATTTAGATTTACAATTAGGCCATCGCTCCCTTGTTGTTGGGCTTGGCGTTCATTGGCTATCCGAATATATGTTACCGCCCATCGCGCCATCAATGCGGTCGAGTCTTGCGGTACATCCAAAGCCAGCATTACTTCTTGCTGTTCGCCAGGAGCCAATTCGAAAAAAGAAGGATCCGCACTTAGCCAGTTGGCACAAGAACGAGGCAGCTCTCCCTTCTGCAAGAATTGACTTTTACCTTTACGGCTGGCGTCAAAATCGCCAAAATCTACTTGGAACGTTTGAACTTCTTCCGAGTTATTGGCCACCGTAATTCGCCCTCTTCCACTTCCCCCTGGTGAAACTTTAAAGTTTAGCCTTGTTGGGGAGGTAGATATTTTTTGACCATAGCCTTCAAAAACAACAAACATAAGCAGGCAGGCCATTGCCAGCTTGGTAAGTGGTTTGGTGTTTCTTGATACACGTTCAATTCTCATCTCTTAATCAATTTATTTGTTGCCGTCTTTATTGTCAAATTTCTTAATATTCACCTTCCTAGATTTCTCTATCAGGTAAAAAGTCACTTGATAGTTTACGTTCACGTTGTTCACATTTAGGGTATAACTGCTTTGTGCAAACTGAAACTGTTCATCTACCGCTTGTTCATTCACTTTGATTGTATAGAGACCAAAAGGGACATAAAGGTTAAACTCTCCTCCTTGCCCGCTCAAAGCCGTATAACTATTCCCAAAGTTGTCGGTCATATTCACCCGAATGCCTGATAGGTTCATTCCACCAGCACCAAGTGCCGAATATTGCGCTTGCTGAAGTATAATATTGCCTTTTACTTGAACTCCTCGCTTTAGCGGAATAAAAACCGTGCGGTCGTTGTCAAGTAATACCGTTTGCCCGTCTCCTTTAAACCATCCTTCCATGTTCGATAACACATCCGACTTCACTTTATATTCGCCTTGGGTTAGATCTTTGAAAATAACCACACCATCCTCGTTGGTCATTAAGGCCATGTCTTTAACCGTGACCAAAGCATCTCTAACAAACTCTTCCCCTACATCTCTTCTATTATTTCCGTTTAGATCTTTGAATACCACGACCTCTAAATCATGACTTTTACTACCTGGCCGTTTTATGTTGAAAGTCTTTTTGATTCCAAAACGCAATAAGAAGTTGCTTTGGGTATAGGTATTGAAAACACCATCTCCCAGTGCATTTACACTTGGCAGCGGGCTTTCTCCTTGGTTAATTCTAAAGAGCTCGCCCGTAAGGGTAAACTGAAAATCGTTTTTAGAGTAGAATGTTAACTGTGGGCTGAAGTTAGTGCGAACACGGGCTAATACGGATTCATAACTAACGTTGAAAGTTGGACGAACCGACAAACGGGCTTTGCGGAAATTCAATGTAGCAAAAGCTGATATAAATGCCGATTGTGGGTTAATACCATCCTCTACAACCCTAAGGTTATCTAAAACTCCATATGGCCCATAGTAATATCTGGCCGTAACATTCAGGTTTTTATACCTAATCGTATTTTCCCATCGGGCTACCAAGTAAGGATCAACGTCATAATCGAGGGCTTTTGTGAAGCCTGTATAGAATCGAGTATAGATTCTAAATTTCGATTGCATGTTGGTAGAGTAAAGAACTCCCCCACCTGTGGTAAATGTTCTAATGCCTAAAACCTCATCATCATGTATTCTTGGGAACAATACGAAATTACCGTTTTCGGTACTCCATCCATATTGAAATTCATACACGTTTCTTTTGAATTCATTCTGTGGGAAAAGAAGACCTTTGCTGTAAATCTCCGCATCTCTGGAATTCATATCAGCCTTTAGGCTAAAGTACTGCCCATCACCAAAGGGATACCTCACATTCATATTCAGAGAGGTTGTTCCTCTGTACTGCGATAAAAAGTTAGGGCTGTTCAACCTGGCCTGTGAAGCCAAACTGACTCCTTTGTAGGTTACACTATACTTTGCTCCAAAACCATATCCAGTGGTCTCAAATGGGTTTGTACTTTGAGTATGCTTTTCTTGGCTAAACCCAGCATTCACTCTTAATAGTTGGCTGTTGGTTATTCTGTAACTCCCATTTGCAGTAACCAAACTACCGTCAATATCATTGAATTCATCTTTACGGCTTACCGCTTCCGCTTCTAACTGAATGCCTTTTCCACTTTTAAAGCCAACCCTAGCTCCGATATTCGTGAGGTAATTTTGGAGGTTCCCATTTTGTTGGCGTTTAACATAAATTCCACCAACATTAAACTTTCCGTAATTATAATTTCCCTTTACACCAGTTCCATTGAGCAGAATTTCCATGTTATCGCCAATATCGCCTGCTGCCACCTGAAGTTTTGGAGTGCTGTATTGAGCAAAACGATAAGAGCCCAAAAATTGAGTTCCAGTATAAGCACTGTTAGAGATAATTGTTTGATAGTAATACCTTAAGTTTTTGTTTAAACCCAAGTCTGTGTCTCCATAAAGGTCTAGACTGAAATTTGTAAACTGTGAGAGAATATTGTAGGAGTTAAACTCCATTGTAATTGGAATACTCGAACTACCCTCTTCGCTTTCAGCTTTAACCTCATTGCTTAGCCTAAGTAATTCTACGCGGCCACCAGAACTGGCACTCCCACCAGAATTATCTTTCACTTGAACTTGTACACGGTACACCCCTTCTTCAGCCTCTTGATCTATCATTGGTTTTGAAGAAAAGAAATCATCCTTTTGCTTTCCATTGGTCAATCTGGCCACAAATCTTAAGGTAGTGTCTACGCCAACAGGTAAGCTCATTGAGAAAGCATTTTCTGCAATCGGG
>CAXBPM010000322.1:0-4438 GCA_963977345.1 uncultured Roseivirga sp. | reverse complement strand
GAGACAAGAACGATACTCAGCACCACAAACCTTACAGTAGGCTACAAGGACAAAAAGGAGACAAAGCCTGTTTTGTCCAACCTTAACCTAAACCTGGAAAAGGGAAAACTTACCTGCTTGCTTGGCACAAATGGCGCTGGTAAATCTACTTTGATGCGAACCATTGGAGGCATTCAAAAACCACTGGAGGGAGAAGTTTTCATGCAAGGGAAACCGATCCGATCCATTGATGCCAAATCCCTTTCAAAGCAACTGAGTCTGGTGCTTACCGATAGAATTGCTCCGGGAAATTTAACCGTTTATGCTTTGGTTTCTCTAGGGCGCTTTCCTTATACCAGCTGGCTAGGGACTTTAAGCCAGAAAGACAAGAACATAATTTTCAGAGCCATGGAGGCCACTGGAATACTCGAATTTGCCAACAAACACATAGGCGAATTGAGCGATGGCGAGCGACAGAAAGTAATGATTGCCCGAACGCTGGCGCAAGACACAGAGGTGATATTTTTGGATGAACCCACCGCCCATTTAGACTTGCCTAATCGCATGGAAATCTTCCACCTACTGCGTGCATTAGCGGTTGACTCAGACAAGGCCATTTTACTCACCACACATGAACTGGATATGGCTTTGGCCAATGCCGATCATTTATGGCTCATCAATCAAAATAAGTCAATTGATTCAGGATTACCTGAAGATTTGGTATTGAACGGACTGCTGGAGGAAGCTTTCCAAAGAGATCAGCTACAGTTCGATTACGAACTAGGAACATTTAAAAGGACTTCGAACCAAAAGAAAACAAAGGTCAAACTAGAAGGTGATATGATCTTGAAGCGCTGGACGAGAAGTGCTTTGGAAAGGGCGGGTTACGAAATCACGCCTGATTCTTCTGACATAGAAATTAAAATTTCAGGAAGCCTAAAAGCACCGCTTTGGCACCTGAATTACAACGATACTACCTATAAAACTATTCAAGAATTATTAATCCAATTAAACAATCAATGAGAACCATTTTTAGAAAATTAAGCATTGCTTCACTGGCAATTTTGACGGCTTCATTTAATCTATTTGCTCAAGAGGAGGGGCAAGTAAGAGACCTGGGTCGTGTTGTAGTAACGGGCAACAAGTTTGAAACACCAATTGAAAAATCAGGTAAAGTGATTTATAAAATTACTGCCGATGAAATTAGAAACTCACCCGGAAGAACGGTTGCCGATCTTTTGAATCAACTACCGGGAATTAATATTGACGGAGCTTTTGGGACTCCAGGTACAAACTTGGATTATCATATCCGAGGCGGAAGAAATGCTCAAACTGTGATTTTGATTGACGGATTACCGATCAATGATCCTTCAGGCATTGCAATGGATTATGACTTAAGGTTGCTGAATGCACAAGCCGTTGAATACATCGAAGTATTGAAAGGTGCAGCGAGTACTTTGTACGGAACAGGGGCTGCGGCTGGTGTAATCAATATTAAAATGAAAGCATCAACGTCTGAGGTACCAAAAGTGACTTTATCTCAGTCAATAGGTTCGTTTAGTACTTCCAACACCAATGCCGATGTGCAAGGCAAGGCAGGAAAACTCAGCTATTTAGTGGCCGGAGCTTTCGCCATAAGCGAAGGAATTTCAGCAGCACAAGACAACGATCCTGCCACCGATTTCGGCAACGATGGTTTTTACCGTTACTCTGGAAGAACAAAATTTGCATACGACTTTTCGGAGGCCTTTAACTTAGGCGCAAATTTTTCATACGAGAAATTAAGATCAGATTACGATGATGGCGCTTTTGCCGATGCTGATAATGAATTCACTTTGAAGCAGACGAGCTTTGGCTTGAACCCAAAGTTTAAATACAACAAAGGAAACTTGCAGTTGAAGTTCAACCATAATCAAATCAAGAGAGATTTCGTTTCGGCTTATCCTTCAAAAAGTGAAGGCGAAAATACGCAAGCCGATTTGACCAATGAGTACATATTTAGTAATCGAATGAAAACCATTGTTGGGGTACATTATCAGGGGTATAAGTTTGTTGCTGGAGATGACGAGCCAGATGCGACCAATATTGACCCTTATTTGAATTTTGCTGTCGATGCTACTGATGCTTTAACCCTAAATGCAGGTGCTAGGCTCAATATCAATAGCGAGTACGGCTCAAACTTCGTTTACAGCCTTAACCCTTCTTACTTATTTAACCTCGGTGGCGAAAGTAAATTGAAGGCTTTCGGTTCGTATTCTACAGCATTTATTTCGCCTAGTTTATACCAATTGTTTGCTCCGTTCTACGGAAATACGGCATTGGAACCACAAGAAACCCAGTCTACAGAATTTGGTTTGTCGCTTTATCTTGGTAGCAACTTTACTGTAAATGCAGAATACTTCACGCGTCAAGAGGAAAACGCAATCGATTTCGTATCTCGATTCGACAATGCAGGAAACTATGTGGGTGGAGGTTACGATAACGTAACTGGAACTAGAGAAATAGATGGTTTTGAGATTGATTTCCAGTGGCAAATTATTGAGCCGCTTTCCATCAGTGGACATTTGGCATCCTACCAATTCGGTAACCCGGCTCAGTTTTACAGAATTCCTGACTTGAAATTAGGCTTCAATACAAACTATGCGATTACTTCGAACACTAACGTAGCGGTAAATTATACCCGCTTTGGTGAACGCGAGGCTGCCATTTTCTCAGATCCATATTTGGTGAAACTTGAAGCCTATAATATGCTTGACCTGTCTTTCTCCCACAAGGTATTCGATGGAGCGGTCATCTTCTCAGGAACGATTAACAACTTATTAGATGAAGATTTTGTAGGCGTTTATGGCTTTACAACTCGTCCGGCCAACTTTACGATTGGTGTAACAGGTACTTTCTAAGGGTTTCAAAAGAACCAAGCCAAATCATAGCTGTTCTTTTCTTTGCTCTTGGAGCAGGGGAAGGACAGCTATTTGGCTTTTTATAGAGTGCTCTAAAGCGAATCAAACTAACAAAGACGCTTCGTTTCTTGACGTTAATAACTCATATTGAAAACAACATGAAGAACACAGAAGGAAAGCAACAAGCAATTTTCAATTGGAGTGGAGGCAAAGACAGTGCTTTGGCTTTACATTATGTGCTTCAAGGAAATGCGTTTGAAGTAGTGACATTAATGACCAGCGTTAATGCCGAATTGGAAAGGATTTCCATGCATGGAGTACACAAAGATCTGCTGAAACGACAAGTGGAAGCCATTGGCCTTCCCTTATCAATACTGTCTATTCCCGGTGAAGTGACGATGCCAGAATACGATCGGTTAATGTCAGAAAAAATGGAAGGCTTTAAAGCCCAAGGCATAACTCACTCAATTTTCGGTGATATTTTTCTGGAAGACTTAAAAGAATATAGAGAAAAGAGGTTGGCTGAAGTGGGGCTCAAAGGGCACTTTCCGCTTTGGAAAAGGAACACGGCTGATTTAGTAAGAGAGTTCATCGACTTGGGCTTTAAAACCATGCTCGTTTCGATAGACGGAAGTAAGCTCGATAAATCGTTCGCAGGCCAAATCATAGACCATAACTTGCTCAAGGAGCTTCCGAGCAATGTTGACCCCTGCGGGGAAAATGGAGAATTCCACAGTTTTGTTTTTGATGGACCAATCTTTAGCCATCCAGTGGCATTCGAAAAAGGAGAGGTTGTGCCAAAAGAATACACTTTATCTACCCAAACCAATGAAAAGGTAACCTACTGGTTTCAAGACCTGTTGTAGCAAATAGGTTTATAGCCTGAAATAATCTTTAGCTGACAATACCCACATTTTAAAATGAACAGCTAAGGCCTTACCTTGGTTAACTTGATGATGAAAAGATCAATTAACATTTCAGCATTCTTTCTCTTCTTAACGCTGACTTCCTGTACTAATGAAAAAGCCACTTTTGTGGGGAATGGCCCTGCACCGAGCCACGAGACCTGGGATGAATTACTAAAGGAGTATGTGAACGAAGATGGCTTTATCGACTACAAAGGCATCATTTCGGAAAAAGTGAAGTTCGAAAGCTATCTTGATTTGCTTAGCAATAATGCTCCCGCCAATAGTTGGAGTGAAAATGAAAAACTGGCCTATTGGATCAATGTCTACAATGCCTTTACCGTAAAACTGATCATTGACAATTATCCGATCGAAAGCATCAAGGACTTAAACCCTACCCTAAGCATTCCAACAGTCAACACTGTTTGGACGAAAGAATCTTTTAAAATTGGTGGTGAAGACTTTAGCCTTGATCGTGTGGAGCATAAAATTCTGAGAGAAGAATTTGAGGAGCCGAGAATTCATTTTGCAATTAATTGTGCTTCCTTTTCTTGCCCTGTTTTAAGGGCCGAAGCTTTTAAGGCCGAAAAAATTGAAGTGCAATTAGAAGAACAAGCCAGAGCTTTTATTAACGATCCACAACGAAATAAAATC
>CAXBPM010000321.1:0-4465 GCA_963977345.1 uncultured Roseivirga sp. | reverse complement strand
CTAGTAGACCAACAAAAAGCTTCACAGAAATGTGAAGCTTTTTTTATGCCTTGGCGTCAAAATCAACTCCTAGTGCGCACTTGAAGTGTGGATTGACCCTCTGCAATAACAAAAGAGGGTGCACGCACCATCGAGTAGAAGGAAATGACTAAATGTCAAAATCACTTGCCAGTAGTGAGAATTCTGTATGCGTTAGGGTAATACTTTGTGTTTTGAACATCAAAACTATATTTAGAAGTTGGGCTGTCCACTTCATACAAAGCAAAAGCAACTGGCTCCTCATTCATAAAAGCATTGTGTATTCTTATTGCATCGGCAGCTTCAAACTTTAGCCTATCGCTATAATTAGTAGCAATCATGTCATGAACAACACCAGAAACCAACATTCTAACTTTATATTTCTCAGAGGAATACGCTTTTACAGGGTTGTTACCAGCATACTCATATAGCATAATCGCAATCTTACTTCTACTATCTATTAAAAAATCCACATCTAGTTTTGAATCCTCTGTAGCCGTATTACTGAACTCACCTCTAATTTTCGAGGTATTTGTAATTAGCTTTTCGCTAGTAGAATTTCCAAATTCATCTCCATAATGGCTTATTCGCCAAATACCTGTATTGCTAATATTCGCGAGGCGTTCCTTTTCTTTTGCTTTAGCGATGTTTTGAGCCTTCTCTGCTGCTTCTTTTTTGTCGACTTGTTTTCGTAGCACATCAAAGTCTTTATTTTTCGCGGATGCCGGGTGCCTTTCTCTAAGTTCAGCAATGTAATATCGAGTGCTATCGTACAAATTATTTTCGAAAGAACGTTCAACTAGTGCAATGAGTCTCGATTCACCATTTTTAAATTCGTCAATCTGATTCTTTAAACTCTCAATTTCGGCCAATGCTTTTTCGTGTTCCGAATTCGAAACACAGGAGACTGTAACAAAGAAAAGAGCTAAAAGCCCCGTAGATATTATTTTCTCCATAGAGTTATGATTTCTTTCACAAAAAATAGCCTTCACTTCTTATACCTAGCGAAGTAATATTTATGAAGATAAGCAAATTAATTATTAATATATTCGACTCAAGTATCCATTACCTAAGCCTTTGAGATGCCTCCTTTTAGTTGACAATTGAATACTGATTACCTTCTTTGTACGAATAGATACTCTCAAGTGCATAGTAAAATAAATACGCGCAAAGTACATGTTTGTCATAGGTAGACAAGCACCAGTTACAACAAGCACTAAAGGCTCTTCCCCTCTCCAAAACCCAACACATTAAAAAATGAGTGAATTTCGATTCTCCTTTTTTCATTTTTTTGATTATGTTTCAGAAGTCAAGAACTTATCAATACTTCATTTTTATGAAGCCACTATTTTTTATCACTTTACTTCTCTGCCCGTCTTGGTTAATGGCGCAAAAGGCAGATTCTACAGAAACAGTATCATTGCTTTTTATAGGCGATATTATGGGGCATTATGCCCAGATTAATGCGGCACTAGACACTACCACTGGCGAATACAATTTCGATAGGACGTTTCGTAAAGTAAGCCCGTTGATCCAAAAGGCAGATTTTGCCATCGCCAACTTAGAGGTCACGCTGGCCGGAGCGCCTTACAGCGGGCACCCTCGGTTCTCTTCCCCTGACGAACTTGCACTAGCCGCCAAAGAAAGCGGCATTGATATCCTTCTCACCGCTAATAACCACGCCAGCGACTACAACCTCAATGGCATCAAGCGAACCATTAATGTATTGGACTCTATTGACGTTCGGCATACGGGTACCTTTTTAGACAAAGCACACAAAGACAGTTCAAACCTAATGATCATGGAGAAGGGCTCAATTAGGATAGGTTTATTGAACTATACAGAAAGTACCAACGGGAGAAAGGTACCGAAGCCAGCGATCGTTAACCTTATGGATACCACTGCCATGCAAAAGGATATTGATAAGGCACTGGCCAAAAACTTAGATAAGCTGGTGGTTTTCCTTCACTGGGGAATAGAGTACGATTCAGCACCATCCAAAAGCCAAAGAATGACGGCAGGTTTCCTATTCCGTAAGGGAGTGGACATTATCATTGGTGCACATCCGCATGTGATTCAACCCATGGAATTCATTCCAGCGAAAGACGGCAGTAAGCAACAGTTTATCGCCTACTCTTTAGGGAACTTTGTCTCAGATCAACGCACCCGAAAAAGAGACGGTGGCGCCATGGTGGAAATCACAATTTCAAAGACCAAGAACATAAGTGAAATAACAGATTATGGTTATCACCTCACCTGGGTGAATAAACCCATTATCAAAGGCAGAAGAAGCTACGAAGTGTTGGTTTGCAAGGATTATGAAGATTCCGACTTTAAAGGGCTGACTGAATTCTCTAAAAACAGAATGAAACGCTTTATCAAAGATTCTCGCGCTCTTCTAGACTCGCTCAACATTAACGTGAAGGAGAAATAATTACGCTAAATATAGGCTAGCGCTATCGTGGTGAGCACCCAAATAATAACCTCGTAACCATTCCGCTTTTTTGATTAAATTCAGCTCTCAATTAATTAAACCGACCGAATGAAACGCGCACTCTTCCTCCTATTTTTCACCTTAATCACCTTCTTTGGCTACAGCCAGAAAAAACCTGCCTATGTGATTTATACTGCTAAGGGCAAAAAGGTTTCTTACAAGAAGATGATGAAGACTTTGGATAAGAAAGACATCATTCTGTTTGGTGAACTGCACAACAACGCCATTGCACATTGGATGCAATATGAAGTAACCAATGATTTGAGTCAGTCGAATGAAATGATTTTGGGGGCCGAAATGTTTGAAGCCGATAATCAAAAGCCACTTAACGATTACTTAGCAGGAAATATTAACGCGAAAGCATTAGATACTCTGGCCAGACTTTGGCCCAACTACAAAACCGATTATGCGCCTCTGGTAGACCTAGCGAAAAGCAACCAATTCCCTTTTATCGCTACCAACATACCAAGAAGGTTTGCCAGCATGGTAAACAAAGGTGGTTTTGAGGTATTGAACACACTTTCTGCTGAAGAAAAATCATGGATGGCTCCACTCCCAATGCCTTTCGACAGCGAACTACCTACCTACAAAAACATCCTTGCCATGATGGCTGGGCACGGAACTCCGCAGTTGGTGGAAGCCCAAGCCTCGAAAGACGCTACGATGGCGCATTTCATTTTAGAGAACTACCAACCTAACCACACCTTTATGCATTACAATGGTTCATACCATTCGAATCACTACGAAGGTATTCTGTGGTATTTAAAAAGAGAGAGAAGTGATTTGCAATACGGCACCATCGCTACTGTGATGCAGGATGACTTAAGTAAGCTATTGGAAGAAAATAAACTCATGGCCGATTTCATTATTTGCATCGATAGCAACATGACAAACACTTACTAAGCAAAATAAAGTTAACCTCTGGACAGTTAAGGCCTATAATTCAGTGCAAATGCTATTGCCGATACGGATATTCTTATAAATTATCGTAACTTTGCGCGAGCGTAATGATGTAAATACCCTTCAAGTAATTCTCCTATCGTACGAATGTCTGATTTCCATCAGTTTTCCGCGAACAAGCCACTTACTAACAGAGTATTTCTTTACCCCCCTTGATTGTTTGCGTAGAACAGTCATTGCATCATTTTTAACAAAAACATTGAATGGCTAAATCACAAGAAACATTTAACAAAAAAGAAAAAGAGAAGAAGCGATTAAAAAAGCGTCAGGATAAGCAGCAGAAGAAAGAAGAGCGTCAGCACAACTCTCCAGGCGGTGGACTTGACAATATGATTGCTTATTTAGATGAGGATGGAAACATCACTGATACTCCTCCGGATCCAACAATCAAAAAGAAAAAGATTGATGCAAAGAGCATTGAAATCGGTGTTCCGAAGAGAGAAGATGTAGTTGAAACGGTAAGAACAGGCCGTATCGAATTCTTCAACGATCAGAAAGGATATGGCTTTATTAAAGAGCTAGAAACACAAGAGAAATTCTTTGTTCATGTAAATGGACTAATTGATGAAGTTCGTGAAGGCGATAAAGTTTCATTTGAACTTGAGCGCGGAATGAAAGGCATGAATGCCGTTAACGTTAAGAAGGTGTAATTCCCCATTACGCTTAAAAAGTCCATTCTAAATCATATGATTAAAATCCTTAACCCAATTATGGGTGAGGTTTTTAATCAAGATTGACTGGCAACAAATCATCCATATCATTATCAGGTAAAAGCAAAAATCCCCAATTAGCAATTCTAATTGAGGATTTTCAATATCTGCTTCATCAATATGAAGCAAGTGTATGCTCCTTAGCTAATCACTGAACCAGGATTCACTTTTTCGTTTGGCTCAATCAGTCTGAGGTTTCCTTCAGCATCTTCTGCCATTAAAATCATACCTTCCGACACAGTACCCATCATTGGTCTTGGTGCCAAGTTAGCGATAATGGTTA
>CAXBPM010000320.1:0-4483 GCA_963977345.1 uncultured Roseivirga sp. | reverse complement strand
GTATAAGACAAGTCACTTTGTAGTTTCAAGCTATGGCCCACGATATACCTAGAATAGCCAAGCGTATACTGTGTTTCCTCCTTCAAGCTTGAGTAAGCCAAGTCATCTGGGTTTACATGAGTATAGCGGATAGCCCACTCCGACTTATTAATCAAATAACCAGTCTGAAGGTTGATGGCAGTTCCTGTAGTATATTTCAAGGTGGAAAAATCATCCAGTACTACAAACACCTGTTCAGAAGATTGCTTATTCGCATATTCCCCCATAAATGAAAACCCATTGTACTTAAAGTGTGTATCAATAAATAGGGTGGAAAGGTCCGTTGAAAGTTGATTGCCATTTGAACCTTGAACAAAAGCTCCTAATTGCCCACGCTGTCTTGCTGCACCATCATTATAGTCAAAAGCTGCGCCTATGGCCAATTTTGGGCTTTTTTCTCGTTTCAAATCAGAGCCAAAATAATCGCCCCCGCCAGTAAATTCCCCAAAGGGCAAATATTCCAGCCTCAAAGTATAGTCGTAGCCACCTATATTATTGGTAGTAATATCACGTCCTTCTCCCATTGAAACCGACAGTATTTGCTGGAAAACCGCCTGATCACCAATGCTAGATGAATGATGTAGTTGAATTCCTATATCTCTGTCAATATTGAACCTTGAATTTAGAAGGCTTCTATCTACAAATTGCATTTTTTGAGAGGAGATTACGCGCTCTCTATTTCCTGGTAATTTGGTTTGACCAGCCCAAAAGCTCCAGTTTTCTCTAAATTGCCATTTCAATACAGCATCCAGTATAACCCGGGACGTATTACCGTGTTGATCCAAATCCCCCCCACTGATGTCTCTACTTGACAAACCAAGTTCCACTTTATAAGTAATACTAGGGTCATAAGCAAAGCCTTCAAACTTCAATCGAGCTCTTCTTATTAAGAATTGATCATCCCATTTGTCAGTAACTACATTCTGTGATCCCTGGTAGAGGCTTTGGAACCTCAAGCCGAATTTCATTGAAAATGAAGAATCTGATGCCACAACCTGAATTCCCTTACCAAAAGTGTTGCTGGTCTCATCTTGTGTATGTGCAGGCAACACTATCACAAAAAGGAATACAGTTAATAGAATAATTCTACATACTACACGTCCATTTGAAAAAACTGAAACCATCATATTATTATATTTAAACTACACTTATTATAATAAGTAAAGCATGCTTTACATCAAACATCAAAATTTTTATCTTACTAAATTTTCACTCATCCCTGTCTCTGGAGCCCTATTAACTGGCTCATCAACATTTCTATTTAGTGATATCAATAAAAAGGGTAACAGGAAAAACATAATAATAATATAAGCCAAACCTATCACTCTAAACTTAGCAACGGCATAGCTGAACTCTTTCACGAAATGAACCAATAATTTCCTAAGAATTGGCAATGACATGAAAATAACCACTCCACTTAAGTTGAACAACAAATGAGCTATTGCTATTGTAGCAGCGGCCTCAGACCTAAAACCAGCAGCAATCAATGCTGTTAAGGTCGTCCCAACGTTAGCTCCTATAATAAAGGTAAAGGCATTTTTAAGCTTAATCTTATCCGCTGCTGCCAGTGGCACCAAAATAGAAGTCGTTACCGAACTAGACTGAATTGCCGCGGTAAGCAAAACGCCCCAGCTGAATGATTTAATTGGCTTTCCAAAGACAAAAGACTGAAGTCTATTTTTAGACTCTCCAATGATGGTCTTTTTAATGATCCAGGTAAGAAGTTTAATTGAAGCAAAAAGAAAGGCAAATGAGATAATTAAAATCAAAACACTGTTGTTTACCCAAAGCACAAACTGGCTTGTTAAACCACTGCCCAGAACCGCATCTCCGAGCGGAGAAGCTTCTGAGACACCCTTCCCGTAAATCAACTCGCTAAAATAAAATGAAACTCTTGAGAGAAACCCATAATAGTGTTCAAGAGGAAATAAAATCAATACAAGAATAATATTGTAAAAATCGTGGATAGTGCCCACTGCTACCGCCCTTCGAAAGGCCCTTTTATTGGAAATAAACCCTAAAGCTACAATTGTGCTTGTAAGTGTAGTACCCACGTTCGCACCCATAATAATAGGCACTGCTTCTTCCAATGAAAGCGTTCCCGAGGCGACAAGCGCCACAACCATAGTACTCGTAGTTGAACTACTCTGGATAATAGCCGTGACCAAAAGGCCTAAAAATAAACCAACGAAAGGGTTGAGTGCAGTCGAGAGTAAATTCTCATTAATAAAGCTCAGTGAGCCCGACAGTGCGGTAATCACTAGGTCTATAGATACGAGAAAAAAGAATACCGCCAGTATGATAACGATTACCTTCGCAAACATGGTAGAGAATATACTATCCTCAATGGTAACTCCTTTCATATTGTTTAAAATTCCCGTTTCTTTAAAGTCTGTTGTAGAGCGCAAAGGTAATTATTAATTAGCTCAATGGCTTTTCACCAACATGAACCTATTGTTAAGTATGCTTGACAAGTATACTCTGCTTGGTAATGATTATTTAACATTAGCCTTATAAAAAGTATTTCTACTTTTACGGCTGAAAAACGAGTTTTAATAAAGTCGTCATCACAGTAAAATAACACAATGGATTACGGTATCTGGAATGTAATAGAACTATTAGGCGCTCTTGGTTTCTTCATCTACGGAATGAAGGTCATGAGCGAAGGCATCCAAAAAGCTGCCGGAGACAATCTCAGGAGCATTTTAGGCACCATGACTTCCAATCGTTATACGGGAGTACTTACTGGCTTTTTAATCACTGCCATAGTTCAATCATCATCTGCCACCACGGTAATGACGGTGAGTTTTGTTAACGCAGGCTTAATTTCTTTAGTAGAATCGGCTGGTGTAATGATGGGAGCGAATATAGGAACTACCATTACTGGTTGGTTAGTTTCCCTGATTGGCTTTAAAATGAAAATTTCAGCTTTTGCGCTACCGTTAATTGCGGTTGCCATGCCACTCATGTTCTCGAAAAAACCCAACCTCAAAAACTGGGCTGAGTTTATGATTGGGTTCGCCCTTCTTTTCTTGGGTTTAGACGCTTTGAAAGCGGCAGTTCCAGAAATACAAAAAAGTCCTGAACTACTATCCTTTCTTACCCAATTCAACGATCCAGGAATACTCACGAGGTTGCTGTTTGTTGGAGTTGGTACCATACTGACTATCGTTGTTCAATCATCAAGTGCGGCCATGGCAGTTACCATTGTGCTTTGTGCACAAGGCTTACCTATAGAAATAGGAACAGCAATGATTTTGGGTGAAAACGTTGGAACAACCATTACTGCTGAATTAGCTGCTTTAGTTGGAAATGTGCACGCAAAACGCTCAGCCAAGATCCATTCTCTTTTCAACATTATAGGAGTAACATGGATGGTAATCTTACTCCCATATGTATTGGATATGCTCCACTACATATGGCCTGCACCCGCTACTGGCGATCCAAATAAATTCACTTTGGCCTTATTCCATACTACGTTCAACTTTCTGAATGTCATGATATTAATTTGGTTCGTGCCAGGCCTAGTAAATTTGGCTACCAGATTGGTTAAGTCTAAAGGAGACGAAGATGAAGAGTTCTCTCTGACAAACATCAATTATGATGCTCCTTTAACAGCTGAAGTTTCAATTCTCAGTGCACAAAAGGAAAGTATTAAGTTTGCTGAAATCACCAAACGCATGTTTATTAGTCTTAAGGATCTTTTGAATGAGACTAAACAAGACAAACGAGATAAACTGAAAGCCAAAATCTCCAAGTTGGAAGTCCGCACGGATGAGATTGAAGAGCGCATTGCGGATTATTTGGTAAGGGTATCAGAGCAGCAATTGAGTATTGAGTCTTCCGTCAAGGTAAGATCAATACTGAGCATTGCTCATGACCTTGAAAGAGTGGCAGACATTATCCTTAGAATGTCTAAAGATATAGAAAGAGGAAATAAGCAGAAGTCTGTATTCTCAGAAAAACAAAACAAGAACATTGCTGAAATTTTCGCACTGATTGACCTTTCCATTGAACAAATGATTGCCAACTTGAATGGTATTTATGGTAAAGTTGATATCACTGGGGCTATAGAAACTGAAATGGCAATTAATGCGCTCAAAACCAAAATGAGAAAGCAGCATTTAAAGAGTACTGAGAAAAAAGAGTACGATGTCCAGAGTGGAATCATCTACAGAGATCTATTCTTTGCTGCTGAAAAAATTGGAGACCATGTAATTAACGTCAGCGAGGCTGTTCGTGGAGACTTTGGTAAGGATGACGAGGACATGTAAGGATACACTTGAACCATAAAATAGAAGGCATCTTATCGGATGCCTTTTTTTATTCCTGTTGATGTAACTACAAAAAGAAAGGGTATTGCCGTACGCAATACCCTAAGAGACTCAACTAAAATCAGACTACTATATGAAGTGTTAATCCCAACTAGTAATTCAAAATTGAC
>CAXBPM010000319.1:0-4492 GCA_963977345.1 uncultured Roseivirga sp. | reverse complement strand
GTATTAGAAATAAGCTTATTTCTTAATGATTTTAATCGCAGGGTCGTTCTTTTTAACACCTGGAGTTCTATTTAAGAATTCGTCATACAATCTGATTTGCTGAGAAGTCATTGGTACTTTATAACCGTCAATGAACAAGTCAGTAATCTTAGTAGCAGTTTCAAATGGATCGCCAGTAGAAACGAATACGTTTGCTTTCTTACCTACTTCGATTGATCCAATACTATTAGAAACGCCTAAAATCTCAGCTGCATTAATTGTGATTGCTTTCAATGCTTCTTCTCTACCCATTCCGTAAGAAGCTGCGAAGCCTGCATGGTAAGGTAAGTTTCTAACATTTTCAGTATCACCAGTACGCAAGGCTACTTTAACACCTGCAGCACTCATGATTCCTGGGTTTGCATAAGCTGCATCATAGTTATCAGAACCACGCGTTGGGATTGCTTGAATAGGGCCAGCAATTACTGGAAGCTTAGATTTAGCAATTTCATCGGCAACTCTCCAGCCTTCAGAAACACCAGTGATAACAACATCCTTGTAACCTCTAGATTTCACCCAATCAATAACAGCAAGGATATCCTTAGCAGCATTGGCTTCGATGAAAAGTTTCATCTCACCTTTAACAACAGGCACCAAAGCTTCGATTTCAGGGTAATTTCTTACGTCACCTGAATTCTCAATTTTAGCATAAAGCTCTGCTTTGTCCCAAGCATCGTTTACTTGCTTTAAAGCTCTTTCATTGGCTTTTGCTTGCTCTTCAGGAGATCTTCTTCTGAAACGACCTCCACCAGCGGTAGAAGGGAAGTTCATGATGATTCCTTTTGCACCAGCATACATTTGATCTGGAGTGTAGCCAAACAAGTTGATTGCAGCAGCTGTTCCAGGTAAGAATCCTCCGCTAGGAGTAGTCCATACTGTAGTAACACCACTTACACGGGTTACTGGAATAACAGCAGAATTTGGGTTTACAGCAGTTAAGGCCTGCATTTGAGGCGTTAAAGCTCCACTTTCACTGAAATCTTGAGATACGTCAATACTACCGATCTCTGATAAACCTACTTTAGTACCAGAATCAATCATACCTGGGTAAATCTCTTTTCCCTTGCAGTCAATTACTTCAGCATCATCTGGAATAGAAATATTGGCACCAACTGCCTCGATGATACCATTGTTGATAATCAAAGTACCGTTCTCAATAATACCGTTGGTTACAGTATAGATCTTGGCATTTGTAAGAGCGAATTTACCCGCTCGGGCTTTCATTACTTGGTCGTCTTCTTGCCCAAAAGAAAGAAGGGGAACCATTAAAGCGATTATGAGTATTTGGAATATTCTTTTCATAGCTACTTTCTATTTTTTGTTGGAGAATAATGCCTCGAAACTAACTACGCCTTCTTCCATGCATCTGTCTTCATCAAGACGATTGAAAATAGTGATATTTTCAACAGCTTCTTCAGGGTTAACATAGATACGTTGGTCAGCTACATCATTGGCTCTATCAAAGTATTTTACACCATCCACGAAAGTCATTACTGGAATAGCGTAAACAGATAGGGGATGACCTTCAAAGATTGCGATATCAGCATCTTTTCCTACTTCAATTGAACCAACTCTATTGTCGATACCTAATTGTTTGGCAGGGTTTAATGTGATTAAAGAAAGGGCTTCATCATCGCTTAAGTCGCCATACTTCTGCGTTTTAGCAGCTTCATGGAATAAGTGACGAATCAATTCACCAGAATCAGAGTTGATAGAAGTCAACACACCATTTCTTGTAAGAATAGTAGCGTTGTAGGCTGTAGACCAGTATACTTCTAATTTGTAAGCCCACCAGTCAGCGAAAACTGAAGCACTTGCTCCAAATTCAGCCAATTCAGAAGCTACTTTGTACGCTTCGTTAGCGTGCTGGAAAGTAAGTTTCTTGATACCGAAATCTTTGAAGACTTTCAACAACATATAAATCTCGTCTGCACGATAAGAGTGGCAATGCACCAAAACTTTACCATCAAGAATATCAACCAAAGTCTCCATTCTTAAATCATACTCTGGAGCTACTTTTCTTGGGTTTTTGTCAGCCTTATAAGCGTTCCAAGTGTTTCTGTAAGAAATTGCATCATTGAATGAATTTCTCAACATAGCCTCAACGCCCATACGGCTTGAAGGCTGAATACCGCGAGAACGACCACCTCTAGTTGGGTTTTCACCCAAAGCGAATTTGATTGTTCTTGGAGCATCTTCGAATTTCAATTCTTCAGGGTTAGAAGTTCCATAACGAAGTTTTAAAGTTTCGCTTTCACCACCAATTACGTTGGCAGAACCGTGAAGTGCGTGCGTAGAAGTTACACCACCAGCCAATGCTCTGTAAATAGAAACATCGAAAGGATCGATAACATCGCCCATATTTACTTCAGCAGTTACTTGGCTAGTGCCTTCGTTTACTGAGCTAAGTGCAATATGAGAGTGTGCATCGATAATTCCAGGCATAATAAACTTACCTGTAGCATCAATCTCCTGAACTCCGTTTGGAGCTTTAAGATTCTTTCCAATTCTAGAGATTTTACCGTCTTTAATGAGAACGTCTGTATTGGCCAAAGTTCCTTTGGTAATGGTCAAAACGGTTCCGTTCTTAATCAGCACATCTCCCTTCTTTACCTGAGCTTCTGAAATAAAGCCTGTAAAGAGAATGAGTGTTAGTATTAAAATATTTTTTTTCATGTTTTCAGATTTTATTGGCCATCATCTTTAGTAGCGCTCATCGGAGTGGAGAAATTGAAGGCAGACACAGTAACCTCAGCATCGTATTGCTTTCCTGTTACAGTTCCAGAAACAATTAATTCAACAGATTGACCTCCTGCGTCAATCATGAAGATAAAACTAAGCGTACCATTGGCAAAAGTTACTTCTTGCAAGTTGGCATCAGGGGCACCGTCATTGTTGGTCATTTTGCCAGTGTAGGTACCGCCATCTTTCGCGAAAGTCATTTTACCAGTAGAGGCACCATTAGGTGTTTCAAAGTTATAAGACCAAGTCCCAACAATTGGGTCGTTACCAGCAGCAGCTCCTGCTCTGTTACCATTTCCGGCTGCACTTTTCTCTTTGATTTCGAAGTCATACTTGTCACCATCCACAAACATGAATTTGATTTGTGAATCTTTAGTGAAGTAAGGGGCGTTGCTCACCATAATATTGGCGATTTTACCAGCTTCTACTGTTCCTGTTATTTTATCAATTCCTAAAAGACCAGCAGCATTTGTTGTAAGTGCAGCAAGTGCGTCACTTTCGCTCAAACCATTTTCTATCATGGTCAATAAGTTGGCCTTTACTTTAGTACTAGTCACATCAAGTGAAGAAAAACCAAATTTCACACCTGAAGTGGCAAGAGAAGCCGCTTGACCTACGTATTTTTTGTAGAAGTCCACTTTTCTAGCTTCTAATCTTTTAGTTTCTTCTGTCATTTCATCTAAATCTTTTCCTTTCGCTTCTTTCGGAGCATCAGGTAAATCTAGAGACAAGAATACGCTAGTACCATTGTCTTTAAACATTTGGCCTAAATCCCATGCTTGTTTTACATTACCAACCATCAGTTTAAAACCTAGGTCTTTTTGTAATCTCATGGCTCTTTGAACTTCCAATACACCAGCTACATCAAACATTACTGGTCGTTGTTTGCTTACAACAGGGAAGAAAGCTTCAGTTACTCTGTCTCTTTCTGGTCTTTCAATACCACTTGGGTTTTGAGCATAAGAATCATAATGCTGTTTGTTGTTTTCGGCATTGCGATAAAGGTTTCTCCATTTGGCCATAATACCCAATACGTTGCCTGGATAAGCACCCGGAGCACCTGCAAACTGAGTAAACATCGAAACATCTTTAGATAGCACAAGCTCATCTGCGTGTTTCTTATCTCCCAAAAGGATGATAGAACCTGAGCCTGGAAGCATTCTTCCAAAAGGCACAGAATGAGAGATTGCAAATCCTTCTTTTCTCATTGAAGCAATAGTATTGCTTGCAACATCCAATTGATCTAAAAGACTGTGCTCTGGAGTTATACCAGCATAATCGTTTGGAGGATCTGGGCTGAAAAGGTCATTTGGACGTGGTGCGTTTTCAGGGCGTTTTGCTCCTGTGTTAGCCAGGCCGTCAATAAAGCCAGCATAAACAAACATGTCTTTGCCGTCAATTACCTGTGCATCCGTAGGTACCGTTACATTGGTGCCAACTGCCTGAATTAGGCCATTTTTAATCACTACGGTTGCTCCTTTTAACTCCTTACCAGGTGCTTGAATCACCGTTGCATTGGTGATGGCGAAGGTTCGGGTTACTGCTGATTCTCCGGTTGGATCACTTTGAGCATTTAAGCTCACTGTGCTTACCGTTAACAGCATAAGGAAAACCGCGCGAATGGTTTTCGTAAGTAGTAGTTTCATTCTTAGCGCTTTGAATTGTTGAAAATTAAAAACCTAATATATAAGAAACTACGGCACTTTTTCAA
>CAXBPM010000318.1:0-4508 GCA_963977345.1 uncultured Roseivirga sp. | reverse complement strand
AGTGCTTTGGTACTGCCTGCCAAATAGAAATCATTAGCAGCCAACAGCGTAAGGGAGTCGAATTCGGTTATTTTTTACGAAATTAGACAACATGAGAAACAAGAAATCAAAGAAGATTGTATCGTGGATCCTTAGGCTTTTGGCTGCTTTAATCATGTTCCAGACACTATTTTTTAAATTTACTGGGGCTGAAGAATCCATTTATATCTTCACGCAAGTAGGTATGGAGCCTTGGGGCAGGTACCTCACAGGAACTGTAGAATTGATCGCTAGTGTCCTTTTACTGACAAATCGCTACGAATTAGGAGCGCTACTAGGCTTGGGTACAATTTCAGGGGCCATCTTTTTTCATTTAACCAAACTTGGTATCGAAGTGCAAGGAGACGGAGGTTACTTATTTGCGCTGGCCATTGTGGTTTTTGTGAGTTGTACGATTACGCTACTGATGAATTTTTCAGAGATCAAGGCCAAGTATTTACCAAACAAATAGAGGCAGCGCCTGTTAGTAGGGTGTTCTTCTACTGAATGAATAAAAATTTAGAATTCAAGAATGATGAGAATCGATCCTAAAGAAATTCCAACAGGGAAACTGCATGGTTTGATGTTGGGTACTATTGGCCCGCGACCAATCGCTTTTGCAAGTACGGTGGACCAAGCCGGAAATGTAAACTTAAGTCCCTTCAGTTTTTTCAATGTATTCAGTGCCAACCCTCCAATTTTGGTTTTTTCTCCAGCAAGAAGGGTACGCGACAATACCACTAAACATACGCTTGAAAACGCCATTGAAACCAAAGAGGTGGTCATCAATATTGTGAGTTACGATATTGTAGAGCAAATGTCGTTGGCGAGTACGGAATATGCGCAAGGTGTAAATGAGTTTGTGAAGTCGGGGCTGACTGCGGTTAACTCTGAAATGGTAAAACCACCCAGAGTGGGAGAGTCAATTGCAGCATATGAATGTAAGGTGAACGAAGTGATTTCTTTGGGAGATGAAGGCGGAGCGGGAAACCTGATTATTTGCGAGGTGGTTTTAATGCATTTAAAAGAAGAGATTCTTAACGAACAAGGAATGCCTGACCCAGTCAAAGCTGATTTGGTAGGTAGAATGGGCGGAGATTGGTATTGCCGGGCCAATGGAGAAGCTCTTTTTGAATTGCCAAAACCCAATAAGAATTTAGGGATTGGATACGATCAAATCCCTGAGATAATCCGAAATAGTGTAGTACTTTCGGGCAATAATTTGGGACGTTTGGGGAATATCGAAAAACTTCCTGACCCTGGGGCCGTTTCGGTTTTTGGGACTCGCCCTGAAATAGAAGAAGTAAAATTACGTTTCAAGAATGATCCTGAGTCGTTGGAGTATCATTTGCATACAATGGCACAAGATTTTTTAAGAAGCGATGAATTAGAAAATGCATGGTTAACGCTAATGCAAGTCAATTGAATCTATAAATTAAAACTCTAAATAATTGAAAATGAAAAAGTTCTTAATAATGGGATTAATGCTGGGTATGGTATACAGCGTATCCGCACAGGTGAATTTTGGCCCAAGGGTGACGCTTACCTCAACAAAAATATCTCTTAAGGATAATGCTACTGCCGTTAAAGAAGGTGATGGCGAATTTGGCTACCAGTATGGAGCGTTTTTAAGAATTAAGGTACCTGTTGTAGGTATTTATGTACAGCCAGAACTGCTTTTCAGTAACTCTAGTGCTACTTTGAAGGATGGTAATGACGATGTTGATTTTTCATTCAACAGAATAGATGTCCCTGTTATGGTAGGTGCTAAAATTGGCCCATTAAGAATTAATGCGGGCCCTTCTTTTAGGTTTTTAACTAGTGCAGAGCAGGATTTAGCTGGAGTAACAACAGATGTGAAGAACAACTACAAAGATTCAACTGTAGGTTATCAAGCAGGTTTAGGCTTTGACTTATTGAAGTTTGTGTTCGACCTAAAATACGAGGGTAGCTTAGATAGTTTTGCCGAGGAAGGTCAAGGCTACAATGTTGACCAACGTATGAACCAGTGGGTATTTGCTGTTGGATTCAAATTGTTCTAAGAAAGTATTGATTTCAATTTATACTGAGCTTAGCTCAGGGAATAAAAGTAAAAAAGGAAGGAGGCTATAAAGCTTCCTTCCTTTTTTTGTTGGCCTTTTTAGTAGCGTCAACGTTCTTTTCGATCCTGTGTCCAGGACGTGACCATTTCGCTTTTTCAGCTTCTGATGGAGTCATCTCATCTGCATTAACTGGAGTTGGTTTAGCGCCTTTAGCATAAGGCTTCATGGGGGTCAAGCCTAAAATATTGAAAAGCTCCATGTCCTCATTTACATCAGGGTTAGGAGTAGTTAATAATTTATCACCTGCGAAGATGGATCCTGCTCCCGCTAGGAAACAGAAAGCTTGACCTTCTTTACTCATTTCTGTTCTTCCAGCTGAAAGACGTACAGTGGTAGATGGCAATACAATTCGTGTGGTAGCCACCATTCTAATCATGTCCCAAATAGGAATCACTTGCTGTTCTTCAAGCGGAGTACCTTCTACTGGCACAAGCGCATTAATAGGGACAGATTCTGGCTGTGGGCTCAAAGAAGCCAATGCAATGAGCATTCCTGCTCTATCTTCAATGGATTCTCCCATACCAATAATTCCACCAGAGCAAACGGTAACGTTAGTCTTTCTCACATTCTTCAAGGTTTGAAGACGGTCGTCATAACCTCTGGACGAAATGATTTCTTTATAATATTCTTCTGAAGAATCAAGGTTGTGGTTGTAGGCATACAGACCAGCTTCGGCCAAGCGCTGCGCTTGGTTTTCGGTAAGCATTCCCAAGGTACAACACACCTCCATGTCCAATGTGTTGATGGTACGCACCATATCGAGTACTTGCTCAAACTCTGGCCCGTCTTCCACATTTCTCCAAGCTGCTCCCATACAAACCCTTGATGAACCCGTAGACTTAGCCCTTAAGGCTTGCGCCTTTACTTGACTTACAGTCATCAAGTCATTGGTTTCAATATCCGTGTGGTAGCGGGCTGCTTGCGGGCAATAAGCGCAATCCTCAGGGCAACCGCCTGTTTTGATGGAAAGCAAAGTACTGATTTGCACTTCGCGTGAGTTATGGAATTTTCTATGAACCGTTGCAGCTTCATATACAAGTTCAAGCAATGGCTTGTTATATATTTCAACAATCTCCTCTTTCGTCCAGTCGTTTCTGATTTCGCTCATTCTCCAAATTTATGAGCTGGCAAATTAAGGAGGTTCACTATCAACTCCAATAAGCAAATAGTATATTTGCCAGCTATGGGCGACATCTACTTATTGTTAGGCACCAATTTGGGCGATCGAGAAAATAACTTGCAAATAGCGAAAGAGCAACTCACTGCTCATCAGTTGACGATTAAGAAGGAATCTGCTATTTATGAAACAGCCGCTTGGGGTATTGAAGACCAACCTAGTTTTTTAAATCAGGTGGTGATTGTAGACAGCACAAAAGGCCCAGACCGCATATTGATTATCATTAGTATCATTGAAGGCTTAATGGGACGCGTTCGTAATAAAAAATGGGCGCAGCGCTTAATTGATATCGATATACTCTATTATGGTGATACTGTCGTTGATAAGCCAAGGTTGAAAATACCGCATCCTGAGATTCAGAACAGGAGGTTTACATTAACTCCATTAGTTGAATTAGCACCAGATTTTAGGCATCCAGTCAGTGGTAGAAGTCAGTATGAAATGCTAGTGGAATGCCAAGATAAATTGAATGCAGAACTCTTCTTGGGTTGAGTTTTAATATCGAAATCGAATCAAAGAAGGATCGATGACTCTGCTTTGTTTTAAAAGAATTGATTAAACACTTTAATCATGTCTGCTTCATCTCCCCATTTAAGTTTGTTCTCTTTTACGAAATCTTGAATTTTACCATACTGACTACCTGAAGTCATAGCTTTAAAGCCTTTCTTGTTAAGTGAAACATCTTCATATAAGTCAGTTCCTCTTCTGAAAAAATAGTTAATATGTACTCTGTATTTATCTTCGGGCGCTGAGTTGTACCTTAACTGACTGTCTGCTGGGACGATACGTTTTGTTTCTTGCTTAAGCATTGAGAAATGCTCACTTTCATATAGTATTTCAAAAAAAAGGAGCTCGTTTTTTAACTCTTTGAAATCGCTAGTATACTTCCTAATGAAGGGCTTGTTTTCTACACCATAGAGCGTAAATCCCGCAACCTCATCGCTTTCGACTCTAAAAGGGTTGTATTCCGCACTGATCTTGAAAACTAAAGCATTTATGTTAGCATCAATATTTAACAGCATGGAGTCGGCCCTTTGGTCTGTCTTAAAGTTAATGGTACCAAACTGCCAGTTTTTATAGACGAGTGGGCTTCTTTCAAATTCTAAATCATACAGGGTCATTCCAACTAATTTCTGCCCTCTTAATGCAGCATTTTGCTGAGAAATTAAGGTGTTCTGGACTTGTACTGCCTTAACTTCAGATGTGTATTG
>CAXBPM010000317.1:0-4520 GCA_963977345.1 uncultured Roseivirga sp. | reverse complement strand
GTTGGTCCTATGGCAGTGGAGGATTTCCCAGAAGTAGAAGACTTCGCCATGGTGCGCCATATTGGTCGCTTTTTGTTTAAAAATGAAGACAAAGCCTTTAATGAAGACCGCGTGTATTTTGCCAACCCCGGCTGGTTAAATGTTTTTGATTGGGGAATGACTCAAGGCGATAAAGCATCGGCATTGAATGAAGTAGCCAAAATTGTAATTACTGAAAGCGTTGCGAGAAAGTATTTTGGAGATGAAGACCCAATGGGTAAAATTCTAACAGCGGTACCAGGTGGGGCCGAAATTCCAATGCAGGTGACTGGAGTGATTAAGGATGTTCCAGAAAACGCCCATCTTAAATTCGATATTCTAATCTCTTACCAAACCGGAGTTCAATACCTGGAGTGGGATTACAATAACTGGAATGGGAATAATGAATTCATGTATTTAAAAACGAATGGAGCAAAGCTCGATAATGCTTTTGCTGAACGTTTCAATCAGAGCTTTCTAGCCAAAACCGAAGAGGACAGAGCGGAAAAACTGATCATACAACCCTTAACTGATATTCACTTAAAATCTGATAAAACCTTTGAAGCAGATGTGAACGGAAACCAAGCAACGGTCAATATTTTATTGGTGGTGGCCTTATTTGTACTCGTGATTGCTTGGGTAAACTACATTAACCTATCTACTGCAAAAGCTTTAGAAAGAGGTAAAGAAGTAGGGGTAAGGAAGGTTTTGGGCTCTAATAGGGGCGCTTTGTTAAGTCAGTTTTTGACAGAATCTTTCCTGATTAACTTTTTATCCTTAGTACTTACACTCACTTTGATTCAAGGTGTTTTGCCTTTCTTTAATCAGTTCTCTGGACTCAGTTTAAGTTTCAATGTGTTTTCAGACCTAGCGCTTTTTGGCTTTGTAATGGGCCTACTTTTGATAGGCACACTGGCTTCGGGTGTTTACCCGGCTTTGGTGTTATCGAATTATAAGCCGCTTGAAGTGCTAAAAGGTAGCCTTGCAAGTTCCAAAAAAGGAATAGTGCTCAGAAAGGGACTGGTGGTGTTTCAGTTTATGATTACCATGGTACTTTTGGCTGGAACGATGGTGATTTATTCTCAGGTTCAAGAAATGCGGAATCAAAAGTTGGGAGTAAATATAGATCAGACAGTGGTCGTACGATCTCCGCTCGTAGCCGACTCTGGCGAAGCACAATTACTAAAACGCCAAGCTTTCAAAACCGAACTAAAGAGATTGCCGCAAGTGACGAATGTAGCTTACTCTGAAACCTTGTTTGGTCAAGGAACAGGAGAAATGAATACAGGAACGGGGATTTATGCCCAAGGCCATGAAGAGGCTAAGAATAGCGTTTTCTTTTTCTATAGGGTGGATGCCGAGTTTGTTCCAACCTTTGGCTTTCAGGTGTTGGAAGGGCGCACTTTCGATAATGAAAGAGATATTTCTGCCAGCGAGGATTTCACCTCTATCATGATAAATGAAACCGCCAGAAGAATGTTGGGCTTTAATTCAAACGAAGAGGCAATAGGAGCCAAGGTTTATTTTTGGAGCAATGAAGTTCAGGTTTTGGGCGTGTTTAACGATTACAATCATCACTCATTGAAAACTAGTGTTGACCCTACCATTTTTTGGTTCGATAAAGAGGGGGATAATGGCAATTACGCTTCTGTGAAACTGAATGCAGAAAATACAGGCGGTTCATATAAAGAGATGGTCACCAAGATTGAAAGTGCTTATAGTACAGTTTACCCCAACAGTGATTTTGATTATTTCTTCCTTGATGAAAAATTCAATGAGCAATACAAGGCCGATCAGCAGTTTGGAACTGTCTTCGGTGTTTTTGCTTCTATCACAGTCTTTGTTTCTATATTAGGTTTATTCGGTTTAGTGCTTTACGAGGTTCAACAGAAAATCAAAGAGATTGGCATTAGAAAAGTTTTGGGCGCAAATGTCTCTAGTATTATACAAATGCTTTCGACAAACTTTATGAAGCTGATTCTTCTCTCCGTAATAGTAGCCCTTCCAATCACCTATTTTGGTGCCGAAAAGTGGCTTCAAACTTTCTCCTATCAAATTGATTTGGCCTGGTACATCTTTGCCATACCCGCAGTTTTAATCCTTGGAGTTGCCTTTTTAACAGTGGTTTTTCAGTCGATCAAAGTCGCTAGGCGTAATCCAATTGAAGCTTTGCGATACGAGTAATAGTCTGTAAAGAGAAACTTAGTGCCTAGAAGCCTAGCCCGAAGAATCAAGTCTTTGGGCTAGGCTTTGGTCGTTTTACCCCTAGATTATGTTTTGATACAAGCTTTCTGATTTCAAAAATCTACCGAATTATTGTAATAAATTTCGGCCTAGATAGAATGAGATGGATATATACGAATCAATGGGCTTGTTAGGGGCAATTTTAAGTAGCCTTACTTTTTTACCTCAAGTTATTCGAACATGGAAAATTAAAAGCGCTGATGATTTGAGTATGGGGATGCTCGTGATCGTTTTTTGCAGCACAATTGTTTGGCTGATATATGGTTTTGCTTTATGGTTAATTCCAGTGCTTATAGCGAATTCAGCTATACTTGTACTCAGCCTTACTTTGATTTTCTTTAAAGTAACTTTTAAGAAAAAGACAATGAGTAAGACTTCTAATTCCAATTAGTATTGATAAGGCATAAAAAAACCCGATACGATTTACGCAACGGGTTTCTATCAATTGAAAAAACAAAGACTATTCTTGTCCGCCTCCGCCTCTTCTTCCTTGCGTTGGAGGGTTCTCTTTTTTCCATGTTTCATATGCAGTCCATTGGGTTGCACTGAAAATTTTCTTCAATTCTGCATCTTTTTCTTTGTCCATTTTGGTCATAGCTGCCGTCATTGCCTCACGATCCATAGTGCCACTAGCTCTTAGCTCGGTCATTTTTGCCGTTTGTTTCTCCGAAGAAACTATAAGTAGGTCATAAACCTTAGTGCGTTGTTCATCTGACAAGCCAAATTTTTCTTGCCAAGTATCTGCGGTAGTTTTGGCTTGTACCTTAGGGTCAGGAGCTTGTCTGTCTTGACCACCACCGCCACCACCACGTTGAGCGAATGCTGTTGCTGCTACAGCAAAGAATATCGCCACAATTAATAGAGTTCTTTTTCTCATTTTGATTTTGTTTGTAGCCTTTGACATGCTTGGGAGGCAATGGTTTAACTCAGCAGAATCATTTACATCAAGGGTGGGAAATGGATGTAAAATGTAAATGCTTTATTTAAAGTCAACTTGGGTGTCCTTAATGTTTCTTTCGTAGAGCATGTGCATTATGCCATCTTTAAGGCCAACATCCGGCACCAATATTTTTCGGCATTTTGCAGACTTCATTACATGCATATAAATATGTGATGCTGGAATTAAAACATCCGCCCTGTCTGGGTTGAGTTGAAGCTTGTGAATCCTTTCATCTAATGTGAAACCCGATACATAGGTTTGAACATCCAACACTTCTTTCAACGTGAGAATGCGATCGACTTTACGTTTATTCGCGAGTTCGTAGGTCTTGTTGATGTTTCCGCCAGTGCCTATAGCCGTGATTACTGGGTACTTTCCAGTTATGTTTCCCTTGATCCAGTTGTCGATTTTTTCAAGAATTTCAGATGTGCCTAATTGCTCCATGCTCCTTACAGAACCTACTTTGAAAGACTGTGAGGCTACTTTCTTGCCATTGGAAATTAAGTTGAGTTCAGTACTACCACCACCAACGTCAATATGTAAGTAATTCTCGTTGTCGAGCTTTTTGAGTACCACCTTATTAATAAGCTCAGCTTCTGCGTCTCCACTGATTATTCTGATTTTAAGCCCTAAGAGCTGGTTTACCTTTTCGGCTAGTTTGTATCCATTTTCTGCTTCACGCATGGCCGAGGTGGCGCAAGCGTAATAATCGTCCACTTCATATAGATCGATTAGTAGTTTGAAAGCATGCATTAACCTCAAAAACTTATCTTCCTTGTCAGGCCCAATTTTTTTGAGAGCAAAAACATCTTGCCCCAGTCGTAAGGGAAACCTTACATACTCTAGTCTCTTGAAGGTGTGCTGACCTTCATAACTCAACACGTTTGTGACTTGAAACCTTATGGCGTTTGAACCTATATCAATTGCTGCTAATCTTAGACTACTCATAGACGGGCATTAAATTAGAGAATATTATTGTGAGAAGGATCATCAAGTGGATTTTTATAGAGGTCTGTCTCAATCAATTTTCTTGAAATAATTTGAGTAATGATCTTCGCTTTACTCTTTATTTCCTTTCTTTGCATCACTTATCAAGAAAGACTGAGGGACTAGGCCCTGTGATGTCTTAGCAACCTGTAAAAGCTGGTGCTAACTCCTAGCCTCGAATTATATTCGGGGAAAAGATGGGCCCACAAAACTCTCTCTACCTTTCTTGACAAGCATTCTAAATGCGAATTATGTCAAGAAATATTAAGGAAATTCTCAAAGAACGAATCTTGGTTTTAGATGGTGCAATGGGCACCATGATTCAAAGGCA
>CAXBPM010000316.1:0-4531 GCA_963977345.1 uncultured Roseivirga sp. | reverse complement strand
ATCCAGCATCCAATGGTAATGGTGGCTTCAGATGGCGCCTTGTTGGAGCCCGGAGTTGGCCATCCGCACCCAAGAGGTTACGGAACGTTTCCGCGTGTTTTGGGCTACTATGTCCGGGAAGAAGGAGTGATTGACTTGCAAACCGCTTTGCGTAAAATGACTTCAATGCCTGCCGATAGATTAGGCTTAACAGATCGCGGTTATATTAAAGAAGGCATGAAAGCCGATATTACTGTTTTCAATCCTGAAACTGTAATTGATAAAGGCACTTTCGAAGATCCTCATCATTACCCTGAGGGGATTGACTATGTAATAGTGAATGGAAAACTTACGATTGATCAAGGCGAACTGACCAACGAAAGGGCAGGTCGAGTACTCAGAAAAAATCAATAACCTATGAAACGACTTCAAACTTCCGCATGGCGTAAATCAGCTTGGATGCTCTTAACGCTCTTTCTTTGGGTAAGTGTTTCTGCCCAAAGTCTTCAAGAACAAGCTGATTTAAAGCTAAAGGCTTTTGTAGAAGCGACTCAAGTTCCGGGCTTAAGCATTTCCATTTCTCAAAAAGGGCAATTGGTGTTTTCTAAAGGCTATGGCTATTCCGATCTTGAGAATAAAACGCCTGTAGATCCCTCCAAGACCAAGTTCCGAATTGGAAGCGTTTCCAAAACACTCACGGCCGCTGGTTTGGCTTTGCTTTATCAAGATGGAAAAATTGATTTGGATGCACCCATTCAAAAGTACGTTCCTGTTTGGCCTGAGAAGAAGTATGACATCACATTAAGACAATTGGGTGGCCATATCGCTGGAATCCGTCATTATAATGGCAATGAGTTTTTAAGCACTAAAAATTATCCTTCCGTTACCGATGGCTTGGCCATTTTTATGAATGATCCATTGATCAACAAACCCGGCACCACCTATTCCTATTCAAGTTATGGTTGGAACCTCATTTCTGCCGCTATGGAAACTGCCAATGCGGGTGAATTCTCTTTTCAAACTTCTGATTTTCTACAGTTTATGCAGCAGCAGGTGTTTGATGAACTGAAAATGGAAAATACCGTAGCTGAATATGCCGATCGTATAACAGCCAACCTGACCAAGTTCTATCAATTTAAAGAGGGAAAGGTTGTGGCTGCGCCTTATGTAGACAATAGCTATAAATGGGCTGGGGGTGGATTTGTAGGCACTACAGAAGATCTTTGTGTTTTCGGGCAGGCCCACATGACAGATGGATTCTTAAAACAAGAAGTGCTTGATGAGTTTATGATTTCCCAGAAAACTGTCGATGGAAAGGTAACCAATTACGGAATAGGCTGGTCTACTTATGCGCGTAACAGCGGCAATCCATTCTATGGGCACAGTGGAGGTTCAGTAGGTGGAATTACCTTTTTTATGATTCACAAGGAAAGCCAAACCGTATTGGCCATCACCGGCAATATGGATCCACTTAACTACAACGGTTTACAGTTCGAACTGATGGAAATGTTCGTGGAGGGGAAGTAGGGCTTATGAATTTAGAAGCTTGTTGGAGAAGAATATCAACAAGTGCTATGTTGCGTTTAAATCAACAGGTCGCACCGATGGTGCTTAATTCGCAATCAATATTTATAGCTACCAACAGGTCATCCCTACGGGATTTGTTTTGCTGATATTGAGAATTTATGATTTACGCTCTTTGGGCGGGTTAAAGTAAATAAAGTGTTTCACTATCTATATTTTCCTTGAATTGCCCCGAAGCCCCATCGGGGCGAACAGCTTGTAGAAAAAAATCAATTTGTTATTTGGTGAGCCCCGTAGGGGCGACCTGTGGTCAGGGTATCATTCCCTCGGTATATCATCATCAGGATCATGGTCGTGCGGGCCAACGCCTAGCGGGTTGAATAAACCCCACCTGTCTGGTTTTGGTTATGAATTTATTCAATAATCTGAGTAATTCTTTCACTGGGGTTTTTGAATGTGAATTTTTGCAACTTAGCATGTGTTGGTAAGCTATCGGAAGAGGCTTCTGTAACAAAAGTCACCAAGTTTAGAAAACCTTTACTCAATTCTGACGAAGACATGGATGGCTTTCTTAATTTAGGCATGCATAATAACCCCACTAAGTATAGTATTGAATGAATGAACTTTTAGATAAAATGTTGGTCAACTCTGGTATTGAGCCTGAGCTGGCGAATGAAATCAGAACGGTTGGTAGACTAAAGAAAGTAACGGCAGGAGAATTGGTTGTGAACCCTGAACAACGGGCTGGGGAAATGCCCTTTGTATTAAAAGGGCTACTCAAAGTAATGCGTGACGGTGACCAGCAAAACGAGGTTTTTTTGTACTATTTAGAAGGTGGTGAAACCTGCGCCATGTCAATTACCTGTTGTCTAGAAGGACGTACAACGAGCTTTCGAGTGGTGGCTGAAGAAGATTCTATCATCTGGATGGTTCCTGTTACCCATCTCGATACTTGGTTGGCTAAGTATTCAAGCTTTAGAAAGTTTGTTTTTGGTTCGTACCAAACCCGATTTGATGAACTGCTAATGGCAATTGATAGTGTGGTTTTTCAGAATATGGGAGACCGACTACTCAAGTATTTATTGGACACACAACAAGCAACGGGTTCCTTTCAAATCCATAAAACCCACCAAGAGATTGCCAAAGAACTGAATACATCTAGGGTTGTTGTTTCAAGGTTATTGAAAGCGCTGGAAGTAGAAGAGAAAATCGAGCTTCATCGGAATTGCATTGAAATTCTATAAACAAAAGATCACTTATGGGAAAAGATCAGCAGAGTGAGACAGAAAAAAGGGGTAAAGGAAATCTAAAATTGGCGATTGTTCTAGCACTTACTCTTGGTTTAGCACCTTTCACACCCGAGCCTCATATTTGGGGTAAAATAAGGTGGGTGATGGGGGGAGCCAATGGAATGCAAATCATGGATTACTTTGATTTGATCTTACATAGCACACCTTGGGTGTATCTGATCTTTGAATTGATCAAGTATTTCAAAAGAAGGCCGCGGTAAATTTCAAAATTGCTTTCTGGCTCTGTAACAAATGTAACCAAGGCCAATGTAGGAAGGTTGTAGCTTTGTTCTTTGAAATTAGGCGTTAGATAAAATAAGAAGAAATGAATATAGAAGAACTAATCAATCAGGGTAAAGCCAGCATAGTTGATGTACGCTCACCAGAAGAGTTTCAAGGCGGACATGTAGCCAATTCCGTAAATATTCCTTTACCGGAAATTCCTCAGCGTATTGAAGAACTTAACGCAATGAAAGGCCCGTTGGTGCTGTGTTGCGCTTCGGGAAACCGCAGCGGGCAAGCGGAACAATTCCTTTCGAGCTATGGCATTGAGTGCTATAACGGAGGCAGTTGGTTAGATGTAAATTATGTTCAGTCTAAAAACGTTTAAGAGTCATGTTAGAAGGTTTAAAAAGAATGCTTGGTTTGGGTCCAAAAGTCGATTTTAAGGAACTTGTTCAGCAGGGAGCTGTTGTTCTAGATGTGCGCTCGAAGGGTGAATACGCAGGTGGGCATATCAAAGGGTCGATGAATATTTCAGTCGATACTTTAGGTTCGAACTTAAGTAAATTGAAGAATAAAGATAAGCCTATTATCACCTGTTGTGCTTCGGGAATGAGAAGTGCTTCGGCCAAGAATATATTGAAAGCCAATGGTTATACACAAGTGTATAACGGTGGCGGTTGGTCGAGCCTTCAGCATAAAATTAGATAGACATAAAACCGAAAAACTATGGACAACACAAATGCAATTGGTCTTGAAAGTGCTAAGGCCGAAAAGTTGGCTGAAAAACTGAATGAGTTATTGGCCAATTACTCAATTTTTTACCAAAATACGCGTGGCGCGCATTGGAACATTAAAGGGGAGAAGTTTTTCGAACTCCATCTGAAATTCGAAGAACTTTATAATGACTTAGTGCTTAAAATTGATGAGTTGGCAGAAAGGATTTTGACTTTGGGGCATACGCCTGAACACAACTATTCAAAATATACTGTCCATTCTTCAATTAAAGAGAGCAGCGAAGTAACCAATGGAATCAAAGGAGTAGAGAATATCTTAGGCTCCTTTAAAACGGTTATCATGCTTCAACGCGAAATCCTTGATTTGTCGGCTGACGCCAATGACGAAGGAACAAACGCATTAATGAGCGATTACATTAGAGAGCAAGAAAAACTCGTTTGGATGTACTCGTCTTTCTTGAATAGATAAGAAAAGCATAGCGCAGATATTGAAAGACTCCCTGATAGCACACGCTTTCAGGGAGTCTTTTTTTTGCCGCACTGACTGTGTTATTTGTTGCTAAGGAAAGTCACTTTTCTCACATCAAGCTTTCTTAATTTACCCTGAATAAAAGTCATAAATTCGAATTGAGTTGCAGTGTCAACTTGTAGTTCCATCGTTACTTGATTTCGCTCAACGCCCTTGTCTTTCAATAGATTGATTTCATCAAGTAATACGGCATCAAAACTTGCCATGGGTAAATGCTCACCTTTGAAATCTACGGTTCTATTTGCCTTCAC
>CAXBPM010000315.1:0-4537 GCA_963977345.1 uncultured Roseivirga sp. | reverse complement strand
TACTTCCCAATGCAAAATTTACTAAAAATATTCGCCAAAAGATCATCGGTAGTGATTTCTCCTGTGATTTCACCGAGGTAGTGGAGGCTTTGGCGAATGTCCATGGCGACAAAGTCATTAGTCACTTGGTTATCAATACCTTCGATGACTGCAGTTAAAGAGTTTTTGGTCTGAAGCAGGGAATCATAATGACGGATGTTAGTCACTACGGTATCGCCTTTTTTGAATTTATCGAGGTTGACGAGTTCCAGAATACGCACTTTCAGCATTTCAACCTGTTCTGGATCTTTGGCCGAAAGAAACAGCATATCGGGATGCTGGCCTTGAAGCGTTTCTATAAAAGTAGGATCTGCTTTGTCTAGCTTATTGGCCAGTTTTAAAAAGGGAACGCCAGCGTTTTCCAGGATATTGATTTCCTTGTTTACTTCGACAATAGAAGTGTCAGCCAAATCGAAAAGGTAAATGATGAGTGAGGCCGTCTTCATTTTAGCATGGGTGCGTTCTACGCCCATGGCTTCGATAACATCGGTAGTTTCTCTCAAGCCAGCCGTATCGATAAAGCGGAAAGCAATGCCGCCAATAATGATTTCATCTTCGATAAAGTCACGCGTAGTACCAGCAATTTCAGAAACGATGGCTTTTTCCTCATTTAGCAAGGCATTCAGTAGGGTAGACTTGCCCGCGTTGGGTTTGCCTGCAATTACGGTCGGTACACCATTCTTGATCACGTTCCCCAAATCAAAACTTTGGATCAGCGCATTGATGACTTTCAGGAGTCTGTTGACCAAGTTGGTTAAGTCCTCTCGGCTGGCAAATTCTACATCTTCTTCGCCAAAATCGAGTTCAAGCTCAATCATGGAAGCAAAGTGAATCAGTTCTTCGCGAAGCTTTTTAATTTCATCAGAGAAACCACCACGCATCTGGTTGAGGGCGGTTTGGTGTGCCGCTTCCGAATCGGCATTGATGAGGTCGGCTACAGCTTCGGCTTGTGCCAAGTCGAATTGGCCGTGCATAAAGGCACGTTTGGTAAACTCACCTGGTTTGGCAGGCCGCGCACCTTTACGAATTAATAACTGGATAATCTGGCGGATAATGTAACTCGATCCGTGGCAAGAAATCTCAATGACGTTCTCTTTGGTAAAGGATTTTGGCGCAATGAAAAGCGAGATAAGCACTTCGTCCAGAATCTTACTGCCATCGCGAATTGTGCCAAAATGAATCGTATGAGATTCCTGTTTTGTGAGGTCTTTTCCCTTAAAAACCGCATTGGTGATGCTGATGGCTTCTTTTCCAGATAAACGGATTACGCCAATGGCACCCACGCCTTGTGGTGTGGCCAATGCAATTATGGTGTCTTCATTTTGAGCTAATGCGCGCATGGCCGCAAAGGTAGCGCTTAATAGGGAATATGGAATAGGAGTTTTGAGGTAGTGCTTTACTTGCCATCTTTAGCCCACTTGTCGCGTAAAGCTTGACTTGGCATGTAAGTCACTAAAAAATAGGTGTTGTAATGGTTGATGTCACATGGTTCGTCCTCGTACATATAAGAATCCTTTGTTTTTAGGTCATAGGCATTAAAACTAAGATCTACCTGAACCCTGTCGTTTGCCATTATCAGTCCAGTGGAGGCCTCTAGTTGTGCGGCACCCGCTGCCATCGCCCGTGCTTCGAGTTTGTCGATGCCGCTTTTGTCGAGGGAACAATTTCCTTTTTCCAAAGGATATTCTGTAGCGGAATCTGATGGCTTCACATACCAACCTTCGGTACATTCAAGTTTCTGGTCGAAAAAGGAGTTGACCATTGATTTTTTGAGGTTGATTCTTTCTGAAAAGGGTAAAATGTGATCGCAGGTACCTCTTGTTTCGGCTGTATCATCGCCTAAAACCGTCATCATCACCTTGAACAGTTGGTTATTTTTGTAGTCGAAGAAATAGGTGAGGTTGGCTATCTCTCCTGAACTTAGCTCCACATTAATGTACTGAAGCATGTTGCTATCCGAATAACGGAGGGTTTGTCCTTTTTCAGTGGCCTGTACTTGGTCCAGTGTCATATTCCACCTTACTTTTCTAAAGTCGAATGGCGCTTCTTGAGTTGAAGCAGATAGAAATGTCAAGGAAAGCAAAAAAGCGAGTATCGTTCTCATTTAGTTTGATGTGGTTTGAGCGTTGATTCAATTCAAAATATGCAGGAAATATAGCAAAGTAAACTTCTGTGCATTAGTTTGTTGTGTAGTTTTTGAGTCTTCTGAGGTGGGTTTTCTGAAATATCAGTACTGAAGGGTATGAATGAATAGGGGGGAGTGGGTATAAAACTGAAGCCATGGTTTTCACCACTTGGAAAATAGACTGCACAAAAATCAAAGAGTGAGCGTTAAGAACCCTGTAGCTATAATATTAATTGAAGTCATCTACTAAGCCCTTAAGAAGTAGCCATTTCAGCATTGGATTTTCGTTGTTGTATTCTTTTGGTAATTATGCCATTGGTAGGGGCAAACAAGAATGCGATAGCGAATAATATACCTGCAACGGTGACTATTGCTCCGGCAATTGATCCGTCTAAAGCCACCGCCAAATAATAGCCGAAAATACTGATGATGAAGGCGATGACTATGGTAATCATAATCATGCTTTTAAACTTATCGGTAAGCAAGTAGGCCGTAGCAGGAGGTGCCACCATAAGCGCTACCACCAATATGGCACCCACAGAGTCGAAAGAGGCCACTGTAGTCATCGATACTGCGCCCATGAGTAAGTAGTTCCATAATCCTACAGAAATGCCTACAGTGGCGGCAAAGGCTGGATCGAAGGTGGTTACATAGAGTTGCTTAAAGCCAACCCTTACAAAGAGAATATTGAGGATGAGTATCATTGAAGAAATCCACAAAGCTTTTGGGCCGAAGTTCTGACCGCCTTCTGTAATCCACAGGTCAATTGGAACATAAGCAATCTCACCATAGAGTACACATTCCTGGTCTAAATCTACTTGTCCAGCAAATACCGAAATTAGAATTATGCCCAGGGCGAAAAGCCATGTGAAGGTAACGCCAATGGCCGCATCGGTCTGCAATCGGGCTTTTTTATGGAAGAACTCAATTAAAAAAGTACAGAAAATACCCAGAAGGCCAGCACCTAATATCATCCAGAGTGAATCTCTGGTTCCAGACAAGAGAAAAGCCAGTACAATACCGGGTAGAACGGCATGTGAAATGGCATCAGCCACCATGGCCATTCTTCTCAGAATTAGGAAGCAACCCAAAATACCACAAGAGATGGCAATTAAGGTCGATGTCATGATGATGTATATTGCGTCCATTCTATTTACAATTTAAGATGTGTGATGTACGATTGACATCATTTCTCCACCTAATTTATTTTTGTACACTATTCATTTCTAAAGGCTAGTATCTAAACCTCTAATATGGAATTGGCTCTTTGTGCGGATCCATTTCTGGATATTCCAGCATTCGCTCTAGTTCTGCCTCTAACTCTGGTGTAATGATGTGCTCTATGGTTTCGGCATCTTCATGCACGTGGTCAGAAGCAATCTTAACATAGGTAGAAAGGTATAACTCCCATAGCCTGTGTAGTTTAACTACTCGTTGCCCTTTTTGTCGTCCTACTTCTGTGAACACCCAATCTCCCTCGACTCTTTGTAGGTAGCCTTGTCGTTTTAATCGTTTTAAGGAAGATGTCAGTCTATTTTTCGGGAAGTACCTTTTCTCAATGATCTCATTCACGGTTCTGCCCTTGTACATGTCTTCGTCTTTTTCACCCAAGTGGAAAAGTGCTTTCAGTAGGTTTTCATCCATAATTTGGACTTGCAGCTTTCTTTGAGAGAAATACCTTGAAAATATTCCTCGCTTAGGCGCAATGAAAAAGGAGCTAAGCGCAATGGCCGAAATAATCATTACAATCCATGGGCCTGTAGGCATTGCGGGCGCTACGAAACTCACATAAGCACCAGCCAGGCCTGAAACTGAACCCATAACGGCCGCAATCACCGTCATTTTCTTCACATCGTTGGTCCAGAAACGTGCGGCAGCAGCTGGAGTAATCAACATGGCTGCCATTAATACTACGCCCACAGCCTGAATGCCCGTTACTACAGCCAATACTGTTAATGTGGTTAACAATAGATCAATAGCCTTAACTGGTAGACCTAAAGCTTTGGCATAATTAGAATCAAAAGCGATGATTTTAAGCTCCTTGAAAAACAGCGTAACCGTTAATATTAAAATGACGGCCACTATGCTGAAAACAATCAGGTCTCTACCTACCAAGGCGGCAGCTTTACCGAAAAGAAAGGAGTCTAGGCCGGTTTGTGCAGCATTACCACTGTGTTGAATATTGGTAAGCATTAGAATGCCTATGCCAAAGAAAACGGATAACACCAAGGCAATGGCGGTATCTTCCTTCAGCTTGGTTCTTTTAGTTATGGCATCAATAATCACAAGCGATAACCAGCCCGTGATAAATGCTCCGATGATCAGAATTAATGGGTTTTTAGTGCCTGAAAGAATAAAGGCTAAACAAATACC
>CAXBPM010000314.1:0-4560 GCA_963977345.1 uncultured Roseivirga sp. | reverse complement strand
TAATGAGAGCACTAATTCTATTCGAATAGAATTGAACAGATTTGAAGAGGCTGGGTAAGCCTGCTGTGATTAGAGATTCTGAAATTGAGGGGATTAAGTCTTTTCTAGGTGAATTTCCTTTATCTGAATTGGTTTCTGAGCATTTTGAGATTGGTAATCAAGTGCGAGTAGATTCGGGTGCTTTGTCAGGTCAGTCAGGGATTATTAGAAAGACTCAAGGTAATAAGGCTCTCCTCTTTATTGCGAGTTTGGGGATTGAGCTTCATGCAGAAATAAGTCTGAATCATTTGAAAAGAGTTGGATAGCAACTGTTGAATTGGTGATCTGTTTTAGCCTCAATAAAAAATTTATGTTTGAAGACTTTAAATCAGTCTTGTAATTGGATATACAATGAATAAGAACATTCAAAACTGGAAGGAAGTGTCTAATATGTTTTTAACAAGGTTTTTAGTAGGGTTTGTGCGTGTATTGATTTTAGTCACTTTATTTACCGCTGCAGGAAGTTCTGTTCAAGCTCAATCATTAGGGGGTATGGATTTAAAATCAGTTAAAGTTGACGAGCTTTCTGATGAGCAAATTCTAAATTACATTAATCAGGCTGAACAAAGAGGTTTAACGCAGTCACAGCTCGAAGCACTGGCCAGACAGCAAGGAGTATCCGAAAGCGAGATTTCAAAATTGCGCAGAAGGGTTGAAGAACTGAGAAGTGGGGGTAATAATTCATCTAAAACCTTAAGGGGAGTAAGGAATTCATCTCGTGAAATAATTTCAGTTGCTGAGCAGGATGCTTTGGGGATTTTTTCTTCGGACAAGGATGTAGAGTTGAAAGAAGAAGAAAAGAAAATCTTTGGTTACGGTCTATTTAAGGCAAGGGATTTATCCTTTGCTCCAAATATGAATTTACCCACTCCAGTTGATTATCAATTGGGGTCTGGTGATGAAATATTAATAGATATGTGGGGAGCTTCGCAGCAGTTTTTACGATTGACAGTCACCCCAGAAGGGATTATTAGACCGGAGAACCTTGCTCCAATTTATGTCAATGGATTGACCATTGAAAATGCATCTGAGAGGATTATAAATCGCCTGAGTGAAATAAATAGAGGGCTCAAGCCTCAAAACGGGAATCCGGCAACAATTTTTTATCAGATTAGCTTGGGCAATATAAGAACGATTAATGTTGAAGTGGTTGGGAATGTTACACAGCCAGGTATGTATGCGCTTCCCTCTTTAGCAACAGTTTATACCTCATTACATGCGGCTGGGGGGCCAACAAAAAACGGCACATTTAGAAACATTAGATTAGTCAGAGATAACAAGTTATTGACAACTTTAGACATTTACCCCTTTTTAACAAGCGGCATACGTTCTGGTGATCTTCGTTTGAAAAATGGGGATGTGATTATTGTAGAACCAGTTTCGAATAGAGTAGAGTTGGAGGGAGAAGTTAAGAACCCTGGTTTTTTTGAGCTTAAGGACCAAGAAAGCTTTAACGATATGTTATCCTATGCAGGAGGCTTCGCCAGTACTGCCTTTAAAAATACCGTTACCGTTAAACGAGATGGCGAGGTGGAGAGAGAGATTATCGATCTTGATAAGGAGGACTTTACTTCATTTGAACCAATTGATGGTGACTTGGTAGAGGTCAGTGCTATTTCGGATCGTTTTTCTAATCGTGTTATTATTAAGGGAGCAATTTACCGAGAAGGTGAGTATGAACTTTCGAAGGGTTTGACGTTAAAAAAACTAATAGAAAAGTCAGGTGGACTAAAAGGAGATGCAAATTTGTCTCGTGTATCAATTTACAGAACTGGAGACGATTTTTCTCAATCCGTAATCCCAGTAGATTTGTTTGCTTTAATGAATGGAGATATTGAAGATGTACCCTTGTCAAGGGAGGATATGGTTCAAATCACGTCAATATACGATATCAAGGAAGAGTATTATGTACAAGCTGTAGGAGAGGTGCTAGAAGGTGGCGTTTATCCATTTTTTAAGCAAATGACTGTAGAGGATTTAATAATCCTCTCAGGTGGTCTTAAAGAATCTGCTTCAGGATCTTTAGTAGAGATATCGCGTAGAAACATCAATGGAAGTGTAAATTCTGCTGCTGAAATCATCAGGATATCAATTGATCAAGACCTATCACTTAGTTCAGAAGACCGGGGCCAGATATTAAAGCCCTTCGATCAGGTTTATATTAGGAAGTCACCTGGCTATAGTGTTCAGCAGCAAGTTACAATAGAGGGTGAAGCATTAGCAACAGGTGTTTATACGATCAGCCGAAAAAACGAGAAGATTTCAGATATAATAGAACGAGCAGGGGGCCTAACCCCTTATGCAGATGCCTCTGGGGCAATACTCATTAGAAAAACGGAGTTTTCTAACTCTAAGTCGAATGATCAAATCAATCAAGAGTCATTGGAACAACTCAGGCAGAAAATTTTAAATGATGAGTCTGAACTAAAAAACATCAGTCAAACTCAATTAATAGAAAGGTTAAAAAAGCTAGAGGATAAAATTGAGTTAGACACTCAGAATGATAGAGTTGGGAGTAAACTAAAGAAGGATTTAATTCAAGATATTTCGGAACAAGATTCTTTAGTCAGAGATTTTGAGATCAAAGAAGAGGAACCTGTAGCTATTGATTTGAGAAAGATTTTGGCCGATCCTGGCTCAAAGTATGATTTGATACTTAAGGAGGGTGATGTAATCTCAATTCCTGGTAAACTAGAAACAGTAAGAGTAGCTGGAGAGGTTACGTCTCCATTAAACGTCAGGTTTGATGAGTCTTATAGCTTTAAGGATTATATTGAGCTCTCGGGTGGTTTTTTGATTAGTGCTAAAAAGGGGAGAAGCTATATTCAGTACCCGAATGGGGAAAGGCGTGGTGTCAAGCGATTTCTTTTCTTTAAGACGTATCCTGAAGTACGAGCTGGGTCTACTATTTTTGTGAGTAGAAAGCCAGAGAAGGAAGGGCTTAGTCCACAGGCTTGGATTGCAATTGGGTCTGGTTTGGCTACGACAGCTTTGGTAGTTGTTCAGGTGATGAACTTGACAAAGTAGATAAAATTATGGCAATATTTAGATCGCTAAAATACTCTTCTAGCATTGTTTTTATTTCTCAGGATATTCCAGGAAGTTCTCCTGTTTTAGGTGACATGTCTACTTTGGACATATTCAATTTATAAGGTAGTTCGTTGAATCATGAATAAAGAATCTGAAAATTTTAGAAAAAATGAGGTTGACTTTTTAGTTCTCATAAAGCCTTTATTTGAGAGAAAGTGGTATGTAGTAAAGGCAGTCACTTTTTTCGCAATTTTGGGTTTATTTGTGGCTTTCTACTCTGAAACAACTTTTGTGGCGGATACTATTTTTATCCCTCAAGTTTCAGAATCGGGTGCTAGTTCTGGTTTGTCAGGAAATCTTGGAGGGCTGGCTTCGTTGGCTGGAATAGAGATTGGTACGGGGCAGAGCATGGATTTTCCTCCAGCACTTTATCCTAAGTTGCTGGAAAATGTAAGTTTTCAGTTAAAGTTGCTTGAAACTCCTTTAGTGGTCAAAGGGCAAACGGATACAGTGACCTATAGGGAGTACTATCTCAGTATTCATCGCGAATCACTTCTATCCTTAATAGGTAAATATACTCTTGGCCTCCCTAGCATATTAATCAACGCGATAAAGGGAAAGAGTGACGAATCGACTGCCGATTTATCCAATGGTTTTATAGAGGTTTCTGATAAGGATAAGATGTTGATCACAGATATGTTGAATCAGGTGACTATTGACCCAAATATAAAAGGAGGATATGTCTCACTTTCTTTTACAATGCCGGATAAGTATTTAGCTGCTCAAATGGCCTCTCACTTAGAGGGACTTATCCATAAGGAACTCATCCAATACCAGACGAATAAAGTCATGATGGAATTAAGAAATGTGGAGTCTAGGTATGAAGAGAGAAAATTGGAATTTGAGTCTGTAAAACAGAATCTAGCAACTTTTAGAGATAGAAACCAAAATCTAAATACCGAGATTTCTAGGGGTGAGCTTAGCCAACTTGAGGATGAGTATGACCTTTCATTCAGTATTTACAAAGATCTAGCACGACAGCTAGAGGAGACTAAGCTTAGGGTTGCTAGGGATACGCCCTTGATTACGACTATCAAGCCAATTGTTATCCCTTTTAAGAAATCTGGTCCCCAAAGGGTATTGATATTTTTTGTTTTCTCTTTTGCTGGCGGGTGCTTTGCTGTAGGAAAGATTTACTTAATCTTTTGGTTGAAAGGAATGAAAGAAGAATAGTCTAATTAGTAAAGTGTATACTATTCTTATCACATGGATTTCCTGCGCTGAATGAGTGGTCTAAGTAAGTCTGTATCTAAGGGTGCTATTTGGTCATTGATTGATATAATTTTCAATAAGGCCTCCTATTTTTTGGTATTACTTTATCTCGCGAGGGTTTTGGGCCCTGACGAGTTCGGTATTATGGGTATGATAGTGATATTTGTCAATATGGGAAATGCTCTTGTAGACTCTGGTATGTCTACGTCAATTCTTAGG
>CAXBPM010000313.1:0-4561 GCA_963977345.1 uncultured Roseivirga sp. | reverse complement strand
ATTAAGTACTGGGGAAAACAGATGTAAAGTGGGGCGAGACTCAATTAACTATTCTTATTTAGACTAATTCTACACAAAGGTAAGGCAAAAAGGTAAATAAGAAACAGATGAGCTATTAAAAAAATCATTGCCAGTACACGGAATCATAAAAGAATAGTCAATAAGACTTAATGTGGTTTCCTTCCTTTTCTCCCTTTTTCCTAGTTATTTCGTCTGAATTCATAAAAACATAGATTATGAGATACGAAGCAATAGGAAAAGACCTGTTTATTAAGAACAGAGCAAAACTAAAAGCCCGTTTAAAGCCAAACTCAGTTGTTGTTGTTTGCTCTAACGATGTTATGCCTACCAATGCAGATGGTACCATGCCATTCCGCCAAAACAGCAACATGCTTTACCTTTCGGGAATCGATCAAGAAGAGTCCGTTTTAGTAATTGCACCTGATTTCCCAGACCCAAAATTCAGAGAAGTACTCTTTGTGAGAGAAACCAATGAACACATTGCTGTTTGGGAAGGACATAAATATACGCAAGAAGAGGCCACAGAAACCTCAGGGGTTCAGACGGTAATTTGGACTGATAAATTCGAAAATACTTTCAATACTATACTGGCCGAAATAGAGAACATTTACCTCTATCAAAACGAGCATATTCGCAATGCTACAGAAGTAGAAACGCGTACTGATAGGTTCACAAAGTGGTGTCATGCCACCTACCCAAATTACGAGTACGAAAGACTTGCTCCGATCATATACGGTTTAAGAAACGTAAAAGAGAAGCGTGAAATCGAACTCATGCAAACTGCCTGCAACATTACGGAAAAGGCATTCAGGAAAGTGCTTGCACTCACCAAGCCAGGTGTTTGGGAATATGAAATTGAAGCTGAATTTCTATATGAGTTTGCGAAGAGTAGATCAAAAGGATTTGCTTACACTCCTATTCTTGGTGGTGGCGCCAATGCTTGCGTGCTTCATTATATTGAAAACAAAGATCAGTTGAAAGATGGTGATGTGATGCTCCTGGATGTTGGAGCCGAATATGCCAACTACAATGCGGATATGACGCGTTCAATTCCAGTAAACGGTAGATTCACAAAAAGACAACGTGAGGTTTATGATGCGGTATTGAGGGTGAAAAAAGAGGCTACTGCAATGTTAACACCGGGAAACAGAATTCCTGAATATCATAAAGAGGTAGGCAAAATCATGTCAAGCGAATTGATTGGTTTAGGCCTGATTGATAAGACAGATGTGGCTAACGAAAACCCAGAATGGCCAGCTTACAAAAAGTACTTTATGCATGGAACATCGCACCACATCGGATTGGATGTTCACGATGTAGCCAGTATTTACACTGAGTTTAAAGAAGGCATGGTGTTTACTGTTGAGCCGGGGATTTACATTCCAGAAGAAGGGCTTGGTATTCGACTGGAAGATGATGAGGTAATTACTAAGGATGGCACGTTCAACCTAATGCGTAATATCCCAATTGAAGCAGATGAAATTGAAAGCATCATGAACGCTTAATTTCGAATGGTAATAGAAATTCAAGAAGGAACACTCCAGGAGGCTTTAAAGGTCTTGAAGGGTGTTCCTGAATTTGACCCGCTGTTGGAATTCGATTACTACGAAGGCAAAATCAAGGATAAAGCTCATATTATATTATTGGCTAAGATTGGCAATAAGACGGTAGGCTGTAAAGTGAGTTATCACAAACATAAAGATGGTTCTCTATACAGTTGGTTAGGTGGTGTTTTGCCAGAGCACAGAAAACTTGGTGTGGCGAAGGCTTTAGCAGATGAAATGGAAGTTTGGGCTTTGAATAAAGGCTATTCTAAAATTCGTTTCAAAACATTGAACCGACATAAAGCGATGCTGGCTTTCTCGCTTAAAAATGGCTTTGATATTTTTAATATGAAACCAAAAGACGAACTTGAGAATTATCGCATTGAACTTGTAAAGCATTTAAAATGAGTACAGCAGCCGCAGCACAAGCCGCCATTCAACAAGCCATAAAAGCATCTGGCGCTATTGTCAAAATAGAAGCCAATGACTTTAGCCATATGCTTTCAAAAATGGATGATGGTTTAGTTATTGAACATCAAGGCAAATTGTTTTTCAAAGAATATTACCAATACAGCACTTCGTATAAAGGCTTTGTTTTCTATTGTAAATCATCTGAAAGGATTTCGATCCCTTCAAGACTAGAGAAAATAAATGCAAAGCAAATTTGGGTTCCGCAATAAGAACATAACATGAGTGATAAGCTAAATTCAAATAGAGCCCCTGAGCCAGTAGGTTTATATCCGCATGCTCGAAAAGTAGGTGACTTGCTATTCCTTTCTGGAGTTGGACCAAGAGAACGAGGTACAAAAAAAATTCCTGGGGTTGAATTAGATACCGAGGGCAATATTAGCTCCTATGATATTGAAGCGCAGTGTCACTCAGTTTTCAAAAATGTAAAGCTCATACTGGAAGATTCCGGTAGCAGCTGGGATCAGTTGGTAGATGTCACCGTTTTTCTCACGAACATGAAAGCTGATTTCAAAACATATAACCGCATATACGCGGAATACTTCAGTGAAAATCAACCTTGTCGTACTACAGTCGAAATTAACTCACTCCCTACTCCTATCGCCATTGAACTCAAGTGCATTGCTACTATTTGATTACTAGTTCCTATTGCTAGGTATGTGCTCTCCTAAATTACAGATTTGATAATCAATCATTTATAGGTAGATTTTGGAAACCATTATCTGACATGCGCAATTTCTTCAAACGTATCTTCCAAGCAGTTAAATCATTCATTTCAAAAATAACACCTGGGGAAGTCGCTTGGAAAGGTGCAAACAAGGCCATCGCTACAACCGCAGTCATAATTTGGGTTTTAGGTGCACTCTTTATGTTTGTGCTAGAACCGGGAACTCCCATCGGTTTAACGCTTATCGTCATCGGGCTGATTCTTGCGTTTCTATGTAGTGCCAGCTTAATCCTCCTACTCCTTATTCTGAAAAAACTACCAAAGAGTTTTCTTTGGGTGTTACCAGGTGCTTTCTTTTTAACCACCATTATTTTTGGAGATAGCTTGGCTATAAAATTCCCTTTGCTCGTCATCGGTTTCTCTGGACTGGCAGGTGCTGGTTTATTTTCACTTACCAAAAAGAATAGAGGCGGGCTTTCAATTTATCAAGTTATAGTATCAAGCCTAGGCAGCCTCATTGGTTTAGCGGGTTTGGTATGGGGGCTTATCTGGTTATTCGATACAGGAAGCAAACCCGAGATAGAACACATTGATGCAGCTCAAACTTCAGCCTACAAAGCTCAACTGATTGAAGCCGCTAACCCTGCTGAAGAAGGAACCTACAAAGTTGGATACCTCACTTATGGTAGTGGAAATGATAAACAGCGAAAAGAATTCGCTGAGGGAGTTACCATCGTTACTGATTCAGTAGACGGATCTCGATTATTAGATAATTGGGAAGGGTTCTCTGGAAAACTACGGACTCGCTTTTGGGATTTCGATGAAGAAGCGCTCCCTATCAATGGGCGAGTTTGGTATCCTGAAGGTGATGGCCCTTTTCCTTTGGCATTAATCGTTCATGGCAATCATGGGATGGAAGACTTTTCCGATCCCGGTTATGAATACTTAGGAAAACTCTTGGCCAGCCAAGGAATGATTATGGTGAGTGTAGATGAAAATTTCATCAATAGCTCATGGAAAGATATGTTTGGTGATGGTTTGGATGAAGAAAACGATGCCCGAGGCTGGTTACTTTTAGAGCACCTTAAATATTGGAGAAAGTGGAATAATGAAACAGACAATGTATTTCAGAATATGGTAGACCTAGAAAACATTGCTGTAATGGGGCATTCCCGTGGCGGAGAAGCAGCTGCAGTCGCTGGCTTCTTCAATAAGCTGCAGTTCTACCCTGATGATGCCAAGCAAAAATTTGACTTCGACTTTAATATCAAATCAGTTGTAGCCATTGCTCCAGTTGATGGTCAGTACAAACCTGGAGAAATTCAAACGCCATTAGAAAACGTGAACTACTTGGTGTTACATGGTGCGAATGATGGTGACGTGCAGTCGTTTGCTGGCCTTAGACAATACGAAAGAGTCAAATTCACTGATTCGATTTATCACTTCAAATCGGCTGTCTATATATATGGTGCAAATCACGGCCAGTTCAATACCACCTGGGGCAATTCGGATTCAGGACAGCCTTATGGTTCTCTGCTGAATAAAAAGGCACTATTACCCATGGAAGATCAACTGGAAATTGGCAGAGTATATATAAGTGCATTTCTGCAAGCCACCTTACAAGGCAAAAAAGAATATGAAGCTTTATTCAAAGACCACCGAAGTGCTAACAATTGGCTCCCTACTACTATTTACATCAATCAATATGAATCGTCAGATTGGAAAGTGATTGCGGATTTCGAAGAAGACTTAGATCTAACCACTAATTTTAGTGGAGGAAAGGTTACTTCAGAAAATCTAACCGTTTGGAGAGAACAAATGGTAGGCATGAAATGGGGTAACAAAGCTACTCAAGCTGTTT
>CAXBPM010000312.1:0-4563 GCA_963977345.1 uncultured Roseivirga sp. | reverse complement strand
TGCCCATTTCCATGGCCACTTTAATGGAAGTTGCTAAACCCACCATAAAAGCACCTGGCGCCACCACTGCCACAGAAGATAAAACGGTTTCTCCTATTTCTGTTCCCGACATTCGGGCAGCAAGTGCTGCTACGATCGAAATGATAATGAACATGGCGCTGATTTCGGTAAGGTACCAGCCATGGGTAAAAACACCATAAAGCATCACCACCAAGCCGCCAACGAAAATGATTAGCATTAACCAATCCTTGCCTGTCATTCCATAAGTATCCAATGGCTTAGAGAGTTGAAAACCTTTAGTATCTAGCCCAATGGAAAGGCTCTTTTCTGGATTCTTTAATATTTTTCTAAAGTAACGAACATTGACATAAGCCAAAGCACTAAGGGCTACAAAGCAAAGCACGGAACGCAAAAGCCAGCCTGAAAACATGGGCATTTCGGCCAAAGCATGGCCAGTACCAACGGTATAAGGATTTACAGGCGATAGCCCAAAGCCAACAGTGACGCCTCCTACGGCAATTCCTGCAGCCAACATTAAATCGCCCCCTAAAGCTAAACTGGCAATGGCCGCAATCGGAATCATGGCAATGTTATTTTCATAGCCTACAAAGACACCTAGGGCACCAAAAAGGTAAGTCATTATTACGACCAGTAGCATTCTTCTTTCAAAGCCCATTCTCTTAACGAAAGTACCCACCGCGTTTTCGATCATTCCAGTTTTTTCCAAAATACCGAACATGATACCGCTGGAAAGCACTACGAAAATGATAAGAATGGCAGAAGAGAAACCTCCTGGAATGGCCCTGAACATGTCTAGAAAAGACAAAGGCGTTGGGTCGATTTGATGGTATGAACCTGGCTCCACCATTTGGCGGCCGTCTACCTCAACTCTATCGTAAGCTCCGGCTGGAATAAAGTGGCTTAATAAAGTAATGAGGATCAGAATACCAAAGAGCATCACGACTGGATGCGGGATACTCGAGTACCATTTCTTCTTTTCCATAGGCTATTTTGATAGAAGCTAGCTTAAAACTATTGATTCACTATAGCGGTGCTAAGTCTCTTCAATATAAGCAACTCTTTCTTTGCAAGTTATCGGTTAGTATAGGTCAATAGTAAGTGAAAAATTTCGGGCTAACTCTCATCCTAAACATTCTATTCGGTTTTAATTTATTCATTCTTAAAACCAAATCAATGATTTGGCGCTGTCAATAAATAGTATTGAACTTTGTTAAGCCACCGAACGCCCTATTTACTATATATACTATTTGGCTCATGTTCTTTCTACTTTCTTTTCGTTCTTCTTATCAACTGTCCGACTAAATAAACTATCAACAAATACGGTGAATAGAAAACAAAAGTCATGATAGCTTTTAAGGGCCAACCAATTCCGAAATATCCAATTTCCAGTTGCTTTACTTTTTCGAAATTTTCGGGTTCAACATTTACAAATCGTCTATTGTCATTCATTGCATCAAAGTCATATCCATAATGACTCATTAAAAGTCGGTCGGAATAGTCCACCCACCATACAAATGTCCACATGATACCTGCGGTAATTATCAATCCAAAAATAAGATAAGTCCGAAAGTCAAATTTTAGGCTACTCCATTTTCTTATCCCTACAAACAGAAGGATAGGAACTGAAATCAGCCCGATTAGAAGAATGGATGATATTATCGTTGTCAATGTTTCCTTTTATTATTCTTAGTCTTCAGTTTTTTAGAATTGCACCTCGCTCTTCATTACTAAACCTAATGTATAATTCAGGTTAAAAAAAAAGAACCCTCCAAAAATCCGAAGCTTTTGGAGGGTTCACTTAAAAGGTTGACGATTACTTCAATCCTTCTAAAGCTTTTTTAATTGCGTTGTGTTCAGCCTTAAGCTCTTCCAGACGCTCGTAAACATCTTGCCCTGGTGCTTGGTCAGCTCTGCTCAACATGCCATTTAGGTATCCTAATTGGCTTTGAAGCATACCTTGCATATAAGTTCCTGGAGGAGTTACAATTCTGTAATACAAAACTTCCAGTTGATCTTTCTTTAGTTGGTCTTTCTTACTCAGTTTCTCTTTATTTAATGAGTTATCCAAGTTTTTTCTCGCTTCTTCAACAGCGATCAATAAACGATCAACATCCTCAGAAAAACCCTGAAGTTCTAAAGCTACTCTTTCTTGCTCTGCAACATCAGCATCTGTTACAAGTGTAGCCCTAGGGTCAAGGCTTAATTTGAATTTCTCAGTATAAGTCTTGTCACCCACTTTCATTCTAACGGTAAACTCTCCAGTAGAAACCATCGGTCCAAAACCCTGATAAGATCTTCTAGGGTTACTGTCCCATCCGCCTGAATTACGCATATTCCAAGTAAAACGGTTCAATCCTTCTTTTTTACCTAAGCCTGACGATGGTGGTGGTGTAGAAAAGCCAGTAGACATGTCTACTTCTAAATTATCAACTGGTGCTGGTCTTCCGCTAGTGAATGACTTCACAACTCTACCTTCCTGATTGATAATATCCAATTGAACGTCCTCATTAGTGTCACTCAAGTAGTAGTCAATATCTACTGCTGAACTAGGATATTCAGGAACACCTCTTGATCCACGATTTCTGAAACGGTAAGCATCTTTTGGTTTGAATAAGAAAGCGTCTGCATTTACAGCAGCCTCCATGTTATACAAACTTGTGATATTGTCTAATATCCAGAAGCCTCTACCCATGGTAGACATGGCTATATCGTTGTTATGGATTTTCAAATCAGTAATTGGAGTAACAGGTAGGTTGTTTTGGAAAGAAACCCAATCCTTACCATCGTTCATAGACATGAACAAGCCAAATTCAGTACCGGCAAATAATAGTCCTTCTTTGTTCGGGTCTTCACGTACTACTCTTACTGGGTAATCATTCGGAATACCTTTAGTAATCAATTCCCAATTTTTACCGTAATCTTCTGTTTTGTAGATATATGGTCTGTAATCATTCAATTGATATCTCAACACAGTAATATATGCTTTTGCAGGATTGTGTGCAGAAGGCTCTACTGAATCTACACGACCATCCTTAGGCATATTTGGCGTTACATTCGACCAATTTTTACCACCATCTCTAGTTACATGAACAGGGCCGTCATTTGCTCCTACCCATATTACTCCTGGCTGAACAGGTGATTCTTGAACGGCATAAATCGTACTGAAATATTCTTCACCCGTTACATCTCTTGTAATTGGTCTACCAGCAGAAACTTGCTTGGAAGGATCAAAAGCCGTAAGGTCTGGAGAGATTATTTCCCATGTCTTACCGTTATCGCTTGTTTTATGTAAGTATTGAGAACCATGATAAACTAAATCTGGGTTGTGTGGAGATACCGTAATTGGAGCTACACGCTGAAACCTAAACTTCAATTTATTTCCATCATGACCATAAATATTCATTGCCCCAATACTGTACTGCATTTCTTGTCCTGTACGTTTGTCGTACACACCAAAATTTCCTTTACAGTTAGAGTAAACGATATCTGAATTACCTGGTTTAGGCACAGCGGGACCGGTTTCGCAGCCACCAAGACTGAAAATAGGGAAGTCATTAGCACCAGTAGGAAGACTAGGTACAGCCAAAGTTGAATTATCTTGCTGTCCTGCATATATCCAATATGGCTCTTGGTCGTCAATATCTATTTGATAAAGTTCAGCAGTCGGCTGGTTCAATTGTGTTGACCATGTTTTAGCATTGTTGATGGTTACGTTCGCACCACCGTCATTTCCTTGTACCCAAATCGAAGTATCGTTAGGGTTGATCCAAATGTCATGGTTATCACTGTGCGGAGTAGAAACTCCTCTCCATGTCTTACCACCATCTGTAGATCTATTAAAACGCAATGCACTATTATATACTACATCGGCATTTTTTGGATTGGCATAAATGTTTGTGTAGTAGAAAGGGCGGTTAGTTAGATTTGAATTATCACTTACAAACTCCCATGAAGCACCACGGTCATTCGATCTATAAAGTCCACCTTTATCATCTCCAGCTTCGATATTCGCATATACCCTATTTGGGTTGGCAGGCGAAACAGCAAAGTCAATTTTACCAATAAGGCCATTTGGAAGGCCGTTCGTTAATTTCTTCCAAGTATCTCCACCATCGGTAGACTTGTATACTCCACCTTCCATAGAGCCTGAAATAATATCCCAAGGTTTTCTTTCGGCACGCCAAGCACCAGCATATATGGTATTAGCATCGTCTGGAGCAAATTCTAAATCAGAAAAACCAATGCTATCAGAGTGATAGAGTACCTTATCCCAGTTTTTTCCACCATCCTTGGTTCTGAAAACACCTCGTTCAGTGTTTCTTCCAAAAGCACTACCAATAGCAGCTACAAATACCACATCTGGGTTATTTGGGTTGATTTCTACTGCGCCAATCTGGCCAGCTTCTTTCAATCCAATAAACTCCCAAGTTTTACCAGCATTGGTCGACTTATAAACTCCTTTACCTGTAATCACATTCGACCTAAGGCCGTCAGATCCAGTTCCTACATACATGATGTCTGGTTTCTTTTGGTATACCGCAA
>CAXBPM010000311.1:0-4586 GCA_963977345.1 uncultured Roseivirga sp. | reverse complement strand
CCAAGAATTATGCGCTTTGATGATTTACATCTAAAATATACTTCAGACCTGCTGGATTTATTAGCATCGCCAAGTCTGTTAAAGGTGATCAAAGAATTTAGTGGAGCTACCTCGGTGGTGCTTCAAGCTGATATTCTCTATAAGCATCAACATCCCCACCCAGTGGTTAAATGGCATCAAGATGCTCCCCACTCCAGAAATTATCCTTATCTGAACCTGGGTATTTATTTAGACGATGCCAACTTAAATGATGGATGCTTGAATTTTGTACCGAAAACACAATTCAAAACCCAAGACTTGTTTGAACTGGAAACAAAATATGGATGGAATCCACCAGGAGTAGTTCAGCAATCAGCCAAGGCAGGAGATATTTTAATACATGATGCCATGATTCTTCACAGTTCGGCACCCAAACGTTCAGAAGGAGCTAGAAGAACAATATACATTGAAGTGAGGCCATTAGAGGCTGTTTTGGAAGATGCCCATCAAGATGAAAAATGGGCACTCCTCAGAAAGCAGTGGATGAAGGAGATTCTAAAACGAGATGTTACAGGAGTATTTACAGAAAAGGAGAAAGTTTATTTTGAGGCCGAAAATATGGAGGTAGAAGATTTAATGAAATGTATTTCTGAGCATAGGTGCTCACCTCTCCCTGCAGTCTATAACTCTAGCGCAGTAACAGGGCCAGACTACCCAATCCCAAAAGACCTTCAATGAATTGATGGATTCTAGATCGCAGCCGTAGCCACCATTTCTACTAATAATTCTGGACGCGCAAAAGGGGCTTGAACGCAGGCGCGAGCGGGAGGGTCATTTTGGTCTACCCAAGCATCCCAAACTTCGTTCATTTGGCCCACAAGGCTCATGTCGGAAACAAAAATCTGAACCATCAGCAGTTTGGATTTATTAGAACCCACGCTTTCCAAATGTGCATCTATTTTATCCAATACACTTTGGGTTTGGCCTTTCATATCTTGCGTGTCGTCTTTGCATACTTGACCAGCCAAATAAATGGTGTCGCCATGCATTACAATCTGACTCATTCGGTGCGATTTGTTCAGTCTTTCCATCTCTAATGTTTTTTGTGACTTATAATTCTAAGCTATTCAATCTTAGGTTGAAAAAGGAAAATTTCGAGATTTATTTCAATTCTCAGTTTGTCCTTGGGCTACCAAAGCCCAAAATTCTGCTGTGCTTTTTGGAAAGGTAATCTTCATTAAATCGGACTGTTCAGCGTTATTCAAATCAGCGTAGATATAATTTACTAAGTCCGTAGACGTATAGCTGTTACGGAATTCAGACCGTAATTCTTCGCTTTCGGCAAAACAAACATTGGAACCGCTGTCTGGATTGTCAACCTTCAAAGTGAGACCAATTTTTAAGAGATATGCCACAAGAGACTCTATCACAGGTGAGCTCATATAGGTTAGATAGAAATCAATCTCTGATTTGATCTTGGCTTTTAAAGCACAGGAAAAATCCTTAGCAGGCATATTTTTATAGCTTCCTTTTTGAAAACAAATAAGCAACGATTGAAGATAGAAATTATGCTTCTGATTGTCAGTTATAAACCAAAAAAAAGGTGTCCTTTTGAGACACCTTTTCAATTCAATATTTTGGGAATGCTTATACCGAAAAACTCTCTCCGCAACCACAAGTGCGCGAAGCGTTCGGGTTTACAAACTGAAAACCTTTTCCGTTCAGTCCGTCAGAAAAATCGAGGGTAGTGCCCAATAGGTACAAAAGGCTTTTTCTATCCACCAGAATTTTCACGCCCTTGTCTTCAAAAACCTCATCTTTCTCTTTTATTTCAGAATCAAAATCAAGGTCATACATCAGGCCAGAGCAGCCTCCGCCTTGCACCGAAACTCTAATGTTATTGTCATTCGCTTTTCCTTCCTTAGAACGAAGCTCGAAAATTTTATCTTTTGCTGAATCTGTTACAGTTATCATTAGGCCACAGGATTAAGTACTATACTAAAAACGGTTATTGTGTTGATGTCGCGTCCATAATATAATTTATCTAGCGCATCGTACATATTGCCCGCTCTGAAATACGAGGTGTGCAATTCTTTTTCACCCTTCGCAATCCACTGAACGGTATAAGACTGGTATTTGTCTTTGTAAGACTTTACGTAGTCTAACATTTTTCTCAACGCATCGAGCTTATCAATGCCCAACACAGACTGGAAAAGAAAAGATTGATTGTGCCTTGGGCTAATCGTAATCAGATCGAGTTTGGTTTTACCCTCGCTCTGCTGAAACTCAAAGCTCAACTCACTGCCTTTTATACTCAAATGGCTTTCAATCTCGCGTTGAAGCTTAATACTCTCTACATGGATATCAGTTCCGGCACCCGTCATATGCGTTGATTTTTTTATGCTGCCCAAATGCGATAATTTGGACTTCGATTGGAAACAGGCACAAGGCCTCGAAAGTTTCCTTTAATTTACAAAGATAGTTAATGATTCAATAAGTCTATGCGAAAGATAGAACACATCGGCATTGCCGTAAAGAACCTAGATAATTCCAATGCCCTATTTGCTAAGTTGTTTGGCGAGCCTCATTATAAGATAGAAGACGTGCTTACGGAAGGAGTGAAAACCTCATTTTTTCAAGTAGGGCCCAATAAAATCGAATTACTGGAAGCCACCAACCCCGACAGCCCAATCGCCAAGTTTATTGAAAAGAAAGGCGAAGGCATTCACCATATTGCTTTTGATGTGGAAGACATTGCGGCCGAAATTGCTCGCTTAAAAGCGGAAGGTTTCACCGTACTCAACGAAACACCCAAAAAAGGAGCTGACAATAAAATCGTTTGTTTCCTTCATCCAAAATCAACCAACGGAGTATTGGTAGAGCTTTGTCAGGAAGTTAAATGAATTACGAGTTGAGAGTTACGATTTTCGAGTCGTTAGAGTATTGATTCATTATTATCACTTACGTTATTGAATATTGAAAAATGACTCGTGACGAATTTATAGACCATACCGAAAAGTCGCTTTCTGAACTGAAGCTGTATGCTGAATTGTATTCTGGAAGAGAACTACAGAATGATTTCGAATTTGAATGGCAGCTCAAAGAAAAGGTTTATGCAAAAGGAAAGAATAAGGTGGTAGAATTAATTGTTGATAAAGTCTACAGAGATAAAAACAACATATATCCCTGTGTTGACTTGATCGTAGATAAAATAACGGAGGATAATCGGATTTATATCATTGGTCGTATAGCTGGATATGAACCGCGTGAATTTGGAAACGGCTGGAGCAATAGACCCGGTCCATTCATTTATGGAATAGCAGATGACTTAATAGACGAAAAAGTGGATCACACTTCAAAAGAGTTTAAAGAATTGCTCTATGAAAAAGGGTTGTTGTATTAGACGTTTTTGAAAGGTTAAATCCAAAGCAAGAAAGATCAATCGTGAATTTATGAGCAAGTTTATTACAGTTGCTACCTTTGTATATCCTCAAGAAGCCTATGTGATTAAAAGTAGGCTTGAGGCGGATGAAATTCCGTGTTTTCTGAAGAACGAATTGACCATTCAAACGGATAATTTTTTGTCTAATGCCATGGGAGGTGTTCAGCTCCAAATTCCAGAGTCTTATATTGAACAAGCATTGCCTGTTTTGGAAGAAGTTGGGCTAATTTCTAAAGACACCGCTGAGTTAACCAAGGCACATTATAGCCAGACTGCAACTGCTAATGAAACTATTGTATGTCCAAATTGCGGCTCAGATGATATTGTGAAAAGTAAAAAGCCAGGAGGATGGTATGTCTTCTTTCTGTTACTAGCGATGATTCCAGTTCCTATATTAAAAAAAGAATATCACTGTTTTGAATGCTATACTGATTTTAAGGTAAAAAGAAGGTAGACAATAAGTTGTTAATGATACCCTCTAGCTAGAACGAAGTTCACCTTACCCAATACCCAATACCCGACTATTGACTAAAATAGTATCTTTGCGACCGAAACGAGGAAAAGCCATGTCAGAAAATAGAACAGAATTATCTCAACTAGGTGAATTCGGATTGATCAACCGATTGGCCCAAGGAATTAGCACCCAAAATCACAGTACTGTAATGGGCATTGGAGACGATGCCGCAGTAATCAATGCTGGTGATCAGTATGGTTTATTGGCAGCCGATATGTTGGTGGAAGGCGTGCATTTCGATTTGTCTTATGTTCCATTGCAACACTTGGGCTACAAAGCTATTTCGGTAAACGTTTCTGATATTGCTGCCATGAACGGAAACCCAGAGCAGGTAACCGTTTCTTTAGGTTTGAGTAATCGTTTTTCGGTAGAAGCTATTGAAGCACTTTACGAAGGAATGAAAGCGGCCGCCAAGGCTTTTCATGTCGATATTGTGGGCGGAGATACCACCACTTCAAAAAGTGGATTGATCATTTCTATTTCGGTTTTTGGTAAGGTGGAGAAAGAAAAAGTTACTTACCGAAAAGGGGCGAAAGTTGGCGACATTCTTTGCGCTACTGGCGATTTAGGAGGTGCCTTTATGGGGCTTCAGGTAATGGAGCGCGAAAAGCAAGCTTTCATGGCCAACCCAGACATGCAGCCACAACTAGA
>CAXBPM010000310.1:0-4589 GCA_963977345.1 uncultured Roseivirga sp. | reverse complement strand
GAATAAACGTAATCTGCACCTTGATCATTCATTCGCCATTTATCGGGTTCTGGCAAATAGAAGTGTCCAACGTTCTTTAAATCTTTAATGGTAATTTCTTCAAACTGACTCAAGTCGGCAATGACGCGTGGCACATTAGAAGCGCCAATATTTACTACTTCTCTCGACTGACGTTTATGATACAAGAACGGATCAATCGGATTCTCATGAATCTCAGCTATCGTTTTATGTTCGTGTCGGTTATGATAACGATCGACAAGCTTTTGCGCCACAGGGGCTTCGAGCTCTGGTTCCTCTGTCAACGAAACACGCACAGTATCTCCTAACCCATCCTCGAGCAGCGTACCGATTCCAACAGCGGATTTGATTCGGCCGTCTTCGGCTTCACCTGCTTCGGTCACACCCAAGTGCAATGGATAAGGTTTTAGGCCTTCTTCATCCAATTTCTGCACCAACAAACGATAGGCCTCTACCATCACTTGCGTGTTACTCGACTTCATGGAAAGCACAATATTATAGTACTCCAAGTCTTCGCAAATGCGCAAGAACTCAAGTGCCGATTCTACCATGCCCAAAGCGGTATCGCCATAGCGACTCATGATTCTATCTGAAAGCGAACCGTGATTGGTCCCTATTCGCATGGCGGTTCCGTGCGCTTTACAAATCTCTACTAAAGGTGTAAAACGTAACCGAACTCTGTCCAGTTCATCCTGATAGGTTTCGTTGGTGTATTCTATATTTTCGAATTTCTTTTTATCGGCATAGTTACCTGGGTTCACCCTTACCTTTTCCACAATCTTGGCCGCCAGTTCTGCAGCGTTTGGGGTGAAATGGATGTCGGCTACAAGCGGAACATTGCAACCACGCTTTTTCAGTTCTTCCTTAATAGCGCGAAGATTTTCGGCCTCCTTTAAGCTGGGGGCTGTAATTCGCACCAATTCGCAACCCGAAGCCACCATGCGCAAAGTTTGCTCCACCGACCTCATGGTGTCCATGGTATCAATGGTGGTCATCGACTGCACCACAATGGGGTGATCGCCCCCAATGGTTACATTGCCCACCTGAACTGGAATGGTTTTTCTTCGACTGTATTTTACTAGGCTGTTGCAGTATTTCTTTACTGCGCTTACTGCTGAATCCATGCGTTTTATGCTTGCTCCAAAGTTAACTTGAAATGAATTAAAATGTTACTTGAAATGGGGAAAGGTTGGTGTACCATCACTCTTCCTCTAAAACCTCCCTCAGCTTTCCCCAAGCTAGATTGGCGCAGGTTAGGCGTTCTGGGAATTCGCGGGCGGAAGCGAAGGCCAAAATTTCTTCATCAGAAGTTATCGATTCTGGTGATTCACTATTCTCAGGGTCAATAACTTTCAAAAACAGTTCAATCAATGCTTTTGCTTCAAGCTTGTTTTTCCCTAACAGTTGCTTTGTCAGTACCGAAGTTGAGGCCTTTGAAATAGCACATCCGTAACCTTTAAAGGAAGTCTTCTGAATAATATCGTCTTCGAATTTTAAATACAGGTCGAACTGATCGCCACACACTGGGTTATAGGCTTGTAGTTTATGCGTATAGTCGTCCAAGACACCTTCATTAAAAGGACTTTTGGCATGGGCCAATATTTGGGTTTTGTAAAGTGCTTTTAGACGATCGTTCATAGGAAAAAGCTTCTAATTTCGTCTAAGGTATTTTTGAGCAAATCCACTTCTTCTTCAGAATTATAAATACTGAATGAAACCCTGACGGTTCCACCAATATCAAGCTTATGCATTAATGGATGTGTACAATGATGGCCCGCGCGAACTGCAATGCCCTTTTCAGCTAAAAATGCTGCAATATCATGTGGATGAATTCCTTCCATCGTAAAAGAAAGTATGGCAGTGGCTTTCACATCTTTTGCGAAGAGTGTTAGCCCTTCAATTTCGGATAGTCTCTTTACTGCGTATTTCCTTAACCCCGCACTGTGCTTCCCGATTTCCTCTACTCCGACTGAATTGATAAAGTCAATCGCAGCCGCTAGGCCAATGGCTCCCGCAATATTGGGCGTTCCTGCTTCGTGTTTCGATGGCAAATCAGTCATGATCGTTTTATCTACGCTCACTTGCTGAACCATTCCTCCTCCATAAGCCAAGGGAGACATATTTTCCAGCAAAGCTTGCTTCCCAAACAATACGCCAATTCCTGTTGGGCCAAAAACCTTATGCCCAGAGAAAGCCAGAAAGTCGCAATCCATATCTTGAACGTCAACCTTTTCTGAAAGGGGCAGTTGTGCTGCATCTACAAAAACCTTGGTGTTATGTTGATGGGCTAATTTTATGATGCTACTCAAATCATTCTTCACCCCCAGCGTATTAGAAATGGCCGTAATGGCCAATATTTTCACCTTGCTGGTCAACATGGAAGCGAGCTTACTAAGATCTAAGTTCAACTCAGCATCTAGTGGAATCACTTTCAGTTGTGCGCCCTTTAATAGACAGGCTTGCTGCCAAGGAACAAAATTACTGTGGTGCTCCATTTCTGAGACCAGCACTTCATCACCTTGCTCCAACTGTGGCAATAGAAATGAGTTGACTACTTTATTGACAGCATCAGTAGTTCCCGAAGTAAAAATCACCTCTTTTTTAGACGAAGCACCGATGAATGCCCGCACCTTTTCACGCGCTTGATCATAACCGGAAGACGCTGCTGTAGCCGGCCAATATGAGCCACGGCCTACATTCGCATAATAACCAGCATAGAACCCAGAAATGGCGTCAATTATGCATTTCGGCTTTTGGGTGGTTGAAGCGTTATCTAAAAAAATTAGAGGTCTACCCTCTTTTCTTGCGGCCTCAAAAATCGGAAATTCAGACTTTATCAATGGCATAGTTGAAGGGTAGTTGATTTACCTTAATGACTAATTTGAAGAAGTATTAATTGTAGTCGTTACAATAATGGCCGACATCATTGCCACCATAATGGCCGCCTGAATTTCGCGGATACTTTTGTTCACGCTCTGGCTAATTTTAATGTCCTGAGAAACTTCCTTAATTCTCTTCTTCACCACCTTATACTCTTCATTGTCGCGAAAAGCTTCTTTGGTAAGGTCAGATACATCAATTAAGCTCAAAAGCATTACATCACGTGCTTCTGATTTTGCCCCACGAAGCATTACATCACTCAAGCGCTGCCTCACTTTATTCTCAGGTGTAATATTGGTGGTTGGGTATTTATTGTTTGGAATAATCCACAGGATCTTATGCTCCTCCTTTCGTAAAATACCTTTATTCTGAAGTTCAAGAAGGGTGTCTTCTTTGAGCTCTTTGGCTTGTTTGGCTATAAGCTCTATCCAGTTTTTCAGTTTACGAGGCTTAGAGGTTTTTATCTGGTCGACCACTTTATTGATGACCATTTCCACTTCATATTCATCGTGGATAAGCTTAAGCTTATCACCAGATACGTCAATCTTTTCGCGAAGCGCCATTTCCAACAAAATTGCTCCAGCAAAACCGAAGTACAAATGAGTTGAATCGATAACGAATTGACCTTTTTCGTCATCAAGGGCGATTAATAAAAATTCTTCAATGAGGTTGAGTTGCATGTTGTTCGTTTTGCCTTATTCCTAATATTATATAAGTATATACTATTTTTAAAGGTCGCACTTTTTTCGCTTTGGTTCAAAGCTTGGGCAAAATCTACTTCAACTTTGCTAATTCAGAATTAATCTCTAACAGCAGACTATCGCACTTGTTAGAAGTTAAGCTGTAAATAGCCTCTCTTTCTTTCAATAGGTTAGTATAGCTTCCTATCATATTCCTCACCCTGTTATTCTTTAATGGCTTATCGTCCAGTATTTCGTTCTGGCCAAATTGTACACTTCCAAACTGAATATTTTCAATCATATAAGGATAGATTTGTCCATTGACTAAGTCATGAATAAAGTCATCTGCTTTAGAAATTTCATCATAATGAAAATTGTATAAATCTGTAATGGATGCCCTGAGCTTATAGTTGCTAATCATATCTAAAGAGCCAGAATTGACTAGTGAATGATATGTTCCGTCTTTCGCATTAAAATAAGGCGCTGCATAAGTACTCGTGATGTGTCGGTATTTTAAATCCTGTAATGGCGCGTTCGCAAAAACATAACGCATCAGGAAGTCTATATTAGCATTTAATACTCTCGATGAATCCAAAATATGGTTCAACTCGGTGTTGTCATTGGTAATATCATCCCTCAAAGAAGTTAAGTAGTTGATCTGGCTCTCCCTGTCTCGCCTTTTTTCGGCCCAGTTCTCCATGCCAAAGGCAATGGAAATACCAATCACCACTACCAAAAGCTCTATAAAATGATTACCCCAGTTGATTTTACTTTTAGCCATTCTAGTTTATTTATAACGGAAAGTAGCTAAAAACAAAAGAACCACAAAGCACTGGCCATGTGGTTCTTTAATCAGAATGTCTTTGTCTTTTACTCTATTACAGAGCCCATGTCTGAGAATTTCTCGATACGTGAATCGATGCGTTTATTGACATCCATTGCACTTAACGCTTTCAATTCATCTAGAATGTTCTTTTTCAGTTCGTTGCACATCCATGGAATATTTCTGTG
>CAXBPM010000309.1:0-4599 GCA_963977345.1 uncultured Roseivirga sp. | reverse complement strand
TTTCTTTCTAGCTATAACTTTGGAGGTTGCTTGGCAGATGACATGGGTTTGGGTAAAACCGTACAAACCTTGGCCATGCTTCAGTCAGAAAAAGACAAGGGAAAGAAGAATGCATCGCTATTAATCATGCCTACCTCCCTAATTTACAACTGGGAAATTGAAGCGTCTAAATTCACCCCTGACTTAAAAGTACTGGTGTATTCTGGTTCTGGAAGGGATAAAGATGTGGCAAGTTTTGAAGGATATGATTTGGTGCTTACTTCTTATGGCATCACAAGAATAGATATTGACATTCTGAAGGGCTACTACTTTAATTATGTGATTCTCGATGAGTCGCAAGCCATCAAAAACCCATCTTCCAATATTGCCAAATCCGTCCGTAAACTGAAGTCTAAATACAGACTTATCCTTACGGGAACTCCACTTGAAAACAGCACTTTGGACCTATGGTCGCAAATGAGTTTTGTAAATCCTGGGCTATTGGGTACGGAGAGCTACTTTAAAGATGAGTTTCAAATACCAATTGAAAAGAAGCAAGACCAAGAAAAAGCCAAAAGGCTGAACGTGATTATTAAGCCCTTCATTTTAAGAAGGCAAAAATCGCAAGTAGCTAAGGACTTGCCAGAGAAGGTGGAAAATGTGAAATACAGCACAATGACTGCCCAGCAAGAAGAAAAGTACGAAGAGGTGAAGTCGTATTACAGAAATAAAATTCTGGACAACATAGAAAAAAGTGGTGTTAAAAAGTCCCAACTTCTGCTATTGCAAGGCCTTACACAACTCAGGCAAATTGCCAACCATCCAAGAATGACCGACCCTGAATATACTGGTGATTCTGGGAAGTTGGAAGACGTAACTTATATGATTGAATCGGCCTTGAGCAAAGGCCACAAAATTCTTATTTTTAGTCAGTTCGTGAAGCATCTCTCTATTGTAAAAGAGTATTTCGACAAAAACGAAATGACATACGCCTATTTGGACGGAAGTACCAAGAATAGACAAGAACAAGTAGAGCTTTTTCAAGAAGACGAGAGCATCAGGCTATTCTTGATTTCTCTAAAAGCAGGAGGTGTGGGCTTAAACCTAACCCGTGCCGACTATGTGTTCTTACTTGACCCTTGGTGGAATCCTGCCATTGAAGCCCAAGCTGTGGATAGGGCCCATAGAATCGGGCAGAAGAATACCGTGTTCACCTACAAGTTTATCACCCGAAATACGGTAGAGGAAAAAATTCTGGCGCTACAACAAAACAAAATCAAATTGGCTTCAGACTTAATCACTACGGAAGAAAGCTTTATCAAAAAATTAGAGGCCAGCGATATTGCAAGCTTACTAAGTTAGGTTGATTTAGTTGCTGAAAATCAGAAAAACAAACCAGATACAGCACTCTAAAATTGCATTCATCTATATTCGGTAATACTATAAGAGGAATTTCACATATTTCAATGGAAAAGTTACTCTTTTACGCATCCTTTTTTCTCAAAACCCAGTATGCATAAGAATTGACATTCATTTTTAGAATACTCTCTTCATAGTTAGTTAAAAAAAGATGTTGATAATTCGATTGAAAAGCGGGCGCAGAAGGTGCCCGCTATTTTTTTATACTCCCATTCCATTTAACTTGCCCAAGGTATGGCGAAGATCAAAACTGTTTACGTTTGTCAAAATTGTGGAGTCCAATCTGCCAAGTGGGTAGGCAAGTGTAATTCATGCAACGAATGGAATACATATGTCGAAGAACAGGTAGGCACACCAGAAAAAGAACTCACCAATTGGAGGGAAAATGATTCTAAATCGCCTACTTCAAAACCCATTCGCCTTAACGAAATAGAGAGCAATAGTGAAAAACGAATTGTCACTTACGACAAAGAATTAAACCGCGTTTTAGGGGGAGGAATAGTATACGGTTCATTGGTACTTATTGGTGGTGAACCGGGTATCGGCAAATCTACCTTAATGCTTCAGTTAGCGCTTTCTTCTAAGCGACTTAAAGTACTCTATGTTTCTGGGGAAGAAAGTCAACAGCAAATTAAAATGCGTGCACAGCGCATCGGCCAATCGTCAGACAATTGTTTTATTCTGGCAGAGACTTCTACTCAACATATTTTCACTCAGATCAGAGAAATTCAACCCGATATTCTCGTCATCGATTCGATACAAACACTTCATACGCCAAGAATAGAATCCGCGGCAGGAAGTGTATCGCAAGTAAGAGAGTGCACTGCTGAACTTCTTAAGTTCGCTAAAGAAAGTAACACTCCCGTCTTCTTGGTCGGTCATATTACCAAAGAAGGAAGCTTGGCTGGCCCTAAAGTATTGGAGCATATGGTGGACACTGTGCTTCAATTTGAAGGCGACAGGCATTTGGCTTATCGAATTTTGCGTACCGTTAAAAACCGATTTGGGTCTACTTCAGAATTGGGTATTTACGAAATGCAGTCTACTGGGCTTCGCGAAGTTTCAAACCCATCTGAAATCCTGATTAGCCAACGTGAAGCAGACTCACCAGGTGTAGCCATTGGCGCGTCCATAGAAGGCAACCGGCCGCTTTTGATTGAGATTCAATCATTAGTGAGCACAGCTTCGTATGGAACGCCTCAAAGAAGTTCTACTGGCTTTGACGCCAAAAGACTCAACATGCTGTTAGCTGTATTGGAAAAACGCGGTGGTTTTAGGCTCAGTAGCCAAGATGTATTTTTAAACGTAGCAGGCGGTATTAAAATTGAGGAACCCGCCATCGACCTAGCGGTTTGCGCCTCATTGGTAAGCGGGCTACACGATGCTCCAATTTCAGATAAAACTGCCTTTGCTGCCGAAGTAGGTTTAGGGGGAGAAGTGAGGGCCGTTAATAGAATTGACAACCGAATTTCTGAAGCCGAAAAGCTGGGCTTTACCGAAATCTTTATTTCTAAGTACAATATGAAAGGGCTCGATCCCAAAAAGTACGAGATCAAAATCAGACCTTTCAGTAGGCTTACGGATGTTTTTGAAGAGTTGTTGAGCTAGGCTTTAGAAGGTCAAAAGGACTTCCGATTTTTCAATTTCCCAAGTCCCATTTATCTTGAGCATCCAAACTCGTATTAATCGTCCAGATTTACCGTTTTCCATATGAAAGAAATAAAAGAAGGTACGATCATTCTGAATTGTTGGCTTTGATATCTCTATATAGCCAGCCTTTGTCGGAAACCAATTTTCATGAAAATTATACCAGAAATCTCTTCTACCAACTGTAGCTCCAAGGCTATCTAGTTTTTTCTTATCAATAGTTTGGACATTGGGAATGTGATCAAACACAATTGACTGATTAAGAATAGCTTGATTCTCCTTTATGAAGAGGCCCGAAAGCTCACCAATAGAATCCTCAGCTGAATGGCTGGATGAGAAATCGCTAATTGTGCTTACCAGAAGATAGTCAATCAAATGGCGTTGCTCCCCAGTTTCAATATCTGCATATAACAATGGCTCAATGCCTAATTTCAAAACGGTTTGCTCTTCTTTAGTCAAGCTAAATTCATTAGTAGATTGTTCGGTTTTAGTGCCGCAAGCTTGAAGCGACAGTATAATTCCTATTAAAAATAATTTTGCCTTTTTCATTCCAATTTTCTAAAATCAAACCCTGCATTTCCTTGAAGGCCTCCGGTATGCAAAGCCATAATTACGGTTCCTTTTTGAAAGAAGTCATTCCTAATCAAACCGAAAAGACCATAGAACATTTTACCCGTATATATGGGTTCTAAAGGGATATTATGAGCGTATTCAAATTGCTGAATAAAGCGGATCAAATCAGGTTTTACCTTGGCGTAACCACCAAAATGAAAATCAGTCTGAATTGACCAGTTATTGAGGTTTCCCGCTCCAATCTCTTCCAGAAGCGTATGCACTTCATCCTTCAAAAAATTTCCTTTGAGTGCAGAAAAGCCTATTACTCGTTTCGCCCCATTTAAGCCTGAGATCAAACCAGATACGGTTCCACCGGTTCCCACTGGGCAAGTAATCACATCAAATTCCTGATCAATCTCGCTGACAATCTCCTCGCACCCTTTTATGGCAAGTTCATTTGTGCCTCCTTCGGGTAATACATAGCATTTACCAAATTGGCCTTCAAGCTGTTCTAATATTTCTACCTCATTTTTTCTCCGATAACTTTCCCTGTCCATATAATGCAAATGCATTCCCTGGGACTGCGCAAAAGCCAAGGTTGGGTTCAGTGTTTCATGCGCTTCGCCTCGAATAACACCAATGGTTTTAAAACCAAAAGAAGCGCCTGCACCAGCTACAGCATAAATGTGATTGGAAAAGGCACCGCCAAATGTCAAGAGCGTATCATGCCCCTGCAATTTCGCTTGCTCTAGGTTATATTTTAGTTTCCTGAACTTGTTACCCGAAACCACGGGATGATTAAGGTCATCGCGCTTCACTAAAAACCTAATCTCCTTTTCATCGAAAAGTGGGTCTTTTATTTCTTGAATAGGGGTTTTAAGCGCTTGCATGAATGAAGATAGATGAGTTTCAAAAACTATTCGAATTTTAAGGCAAATTTGACAAAACAGTAGCTACAAAAAAAAGATGCTGTCACTTTCGCAACAGCACCATCTTCAA
>CAXBPM010000308.1:0-4623 GCA_963977345.1 uncultured Roseivirga sp. | reverse complement strand
CGCTCAATGTGTGCTTTACCAATTTCTAAAACGTATTCTTCTTCAGGCACTTCGCCTTTTTCGCCATACATTACTTCCGACTCCATAAAGATCACGGGATCGCTATCACGAATGGCGGCTTTTAACAAACCTTTAGCATCGTAAGGGGTAGAAGGAACCACCACTTTCAATCCTGGAGTGTTTGCATACCAGTTCTCAAAGTTTTGAGAGTGCTGAGAGCTCAACATTCCTGCGTTTCCTGTAGGGCCTCTAAACACGATCGGAACGGAGTATTGTCCACCTGACATCGACATCATTTTGGCAGCGGAGTTGATCACTTGATCAATGGCTACCAACGAGAAGTTGAAGGTCATAAATTCGATGATCGGTTTAAGACCGTTCATCGCAGCACCAACACCAATTCCTGCGAACCCTAGTTCCGCAATAGGGGTGTCGATTACTCTTTCTGGGCCAAACTCGTCTAACATGCCTTGGCTCACTTTGTAAGCACCATTATACTCGGCCACTTCTTCTCCCATAAGAAAGATTTTATCATCTTTTCTCATTTCCTCAGACATGGCTTCTCTCAGGGCTTCACGAAACTGTATTTCTCTCATTCATCTAGGGGTTAATGGCCGTAAAAATAAACATTCAGTACTCAATTCACAAAGAAAGATTGACAAGAGTAATGAGCATAAAAAAAGGCTCTGAATTTGCATCCAGAGCCCTTTTTTAAATTTTTATATTGAATTACTTCATGATATCAATGAATGCTTGACTACCACTGAACTCTCTGAACTCTAAATCAGATAATGCTTTCGCTTTCAATGAAGAGTCTGCATTTACTGCATTTCTCAAGTTTTCGATTACTTTATTCTCGTTTCCTTGACGAGCAGCAGCAACTGCGGCTAAGTAATGAGCCCATACAAATGCTCTGTCGTTAGAGATTACAGTTTCGAAAGTTGACTGTGCACTTCTGAAATCATTTTTCAAGAACTGAACCATACCTTTATTGTATTGGTCAACTGAACGGTTAGTAGCATTGTTCAATGAGCTTGAAGCTGCATCGTAGTTACCCATTCTAATTTCAACAGCACCTTTAGCGCCATTCACACCTTGTCTAACATCGTTACCAGGGTTCATTGTTAATGCTTTGTTTAAAGCATCAAGAGCCGCTTGGTTGTTGTTTTGCATTGCTTGCGCCATTCCTAAGTTTGCTTGCGCTTGAACATTAGCATTCTTTTGGTTAGAAATTTCGAAATGGTTGATCGCATCTCTCAACATGTTGGTTTTGTCTCTTCCAGAAGCAGCCATTGCCATTTCCATTGTTACAGCACCTATGTTGTTGTGAACAGCCCAAGTATCGTTCTTCTTAGCAGCAGCTTCGTAGATTGATTTTTTCTCTTCTAAAGAAGGAGTGAAAGAAGCAGCATAAGATAATTCTTCACCTGAAAGTTGGTCAGCAGATCCTCTTCCTTGTGCGATAGCCTTCGCTAAAGAGATAATCTCTTCTCTTGATTTCTTAGGCTTAATAGTTAAAACTTCTGTTTTAGCCGTTCTTAATTGTGGGTAAACATCTTTGAATACTTGCTTGTAAGTACTCAACTTCTGAAGTTGTTTTTCTTTTTGTTCGAAAGAACCTGAACCATTGATAATGTTAGTCCATTCTGTTTTTTGAGCAGAAGAGATGCCATTGTAGCTAGAAAGCATTGCTTTCAAGTTATTCCAATCGTCAACAACTGGCTTAGTAATGAATCTAACTTGACTAGCCATTCCTTGGTAGTCATATTTGTCCATTTGCTCTCTGTACCATGTTTCGATGGCAACAGCTCTTTCTTTTGCTAAGTCAGCGTTGATTCTGTCTTTACCTTCTGGAGAGTGAGTACCTGTGATAGATACCGTTTTTGTAGCATTTTTCTCTGCGATATAAGCAGCGAATCTAGAACCTCTATCACTGTTTTTCTCAACTGGTCTTAAAACCGATCTTCCTTGCTCGAAAAAGAACTCTACGTTAGTAGGGATCAATTCTTCTTGGTCGTTGTAACCATGAGGAGCATATGAAGCGAAGTAAGAAGGTTGAACCAAAGTAGAAGTTGTGATCAAACCTTCAGCGATGATAAGTTTTTCAGATTCTACAAAGTTTCCAGTTTTAGGGTTTGAAGCAACACCTTGAACTAAGATATTTCCGCGAGACATAGCAGGGTCGTATGCGAAAGAATATTCCTTTGTTACCTTTGGTTGCTCAGTAGCAGCGTTAGGGTAATCTTTCTCGTTGAAAACAAGTGGAGCCAATTGTTTCTCTTGTGTGCCATATTGGTAATAAGTATTTAATGTATATACTTTCTTACGTTTTAACATTTTCACAGGCAGATTTGCCGACATTGTGAATTTCACTTCGTTTCCGTGAACTTCCAATGGAGATGGCTCAACCGTAAGTCCCTGGTCTTTGGCCATTCTTGCCATTTTGCTTAGTGCGCAACCAGACATTGATAAGATACCAAGTATCAAGAATGGAAAAAATAGTTTAGCTGTTTGGGTTTTCATATTATTTTTGATTGATTTAGAACAGTTTAGCCTTAATTTTAGGACGGCAAATTTAATAAAATTTTAATGGATTCCGATTTTAAGCTTTAATAAATTCTTTTGTAAATTTGTTGTAATATTAGTTCAATGGAAAGAATTCAACGTTTTTTTGAAAGCCAGGCTTACGGAGTTTGTGCCAAGTTAGGAGAGAAGCTAAATCTGTCAGCCTCTTCTATCCGATTGTTCTTTATTTATGCTTCGTTTATCACCTTCGGTTCACCATTACTTGTTTACTTAGGACTTGCTTATATTATAAATTTCCGGAAGCATTTACGTAGAAGACAAAATCCGGTTTGGTATAACTAAGTATTTATTTTTAGGTAGGTTTTCTTCCGTCTAATAAAGTAATCCCAAATGACTAACCCGCTATACCTGGGATTGTTTTGAGATTTTCTAATTAGAGATTTTCGCTTTCTTATTTGACATGAAATTGACCTCGTGAAATCAAAATGAGCTCTGATAATAGCAGCACCATGTGGTAGTCCACTTAGTATTGAGAATTGAGCAATGGCCAGCCAATCCAAAAACAAACGAATTGGGAGTTTCCAGAAAAGGTCTGAAGTGTTTTCGTTCTTCAAAAGAATGTTTAGCCCATTTCTGAAGTTCAAATAGGTTTTTCTTGGGCTCGATTTGTCTAATGTTCCACCACCTAGATGGTAAACCACACTCTCTGGACAGACCTTTACTTTATAGCCTAAATTCCAAAAACGCCAGCAGAGATCGATTTCTTCCATATGTGCAAAGAAGTCTTCGTCTAAACCTCCAGCTTCAAAATAGGCAGAACGCCTTACGAAAAGAGATGCTCCTGAGGCCCAAAACACGTCTTGCGTTTCTTGATACTGATTTTGATCTTCTTCTATGGTATGGAAAACTCGGCCTCTGCAAAATGGATAGCCGAGAATATCTAAATAACCTCCTGAAGCTCCCGCATATTCAAAATGAGTTTTCTTTTTTAGGTCGAGAATTTTGGGTTGAACTGCAGCTAAACGATTATCCGATTCCATCAGTTTGAGTATAGGCTCGATCCAGCCTTCCGATACCTGAACATCGGTATTGAGTAGTACTACAAACTCATGCTCTAACTCCTTTAACGCTCTATTGTAACCACCGCAAAATCCGTAATTTTCTTTGTAGGAAATTACTCTAACGGTGGGGTAATTACTCTGGAGAAATTCAAGAGAGTCATCTGTTGACCCATTATCGATTACAACAATATCGTAACCAGTACTGAACTGAACAACGGATGGCAAGAAGTTTTCTAGATGAGTTTTGCCGTTATAATTAAGAAGGGCAACTGATATTTTCGACATTAGAACATATTACCCAAGTCCATTCCTGGGATATTGGGCATAATACCCTCGGTACTTTTTCTGATTTCTTCTTTTGCACTCACATCGGCCTTTTCAAGGGCATTGTTGATGGCCGCTACCGTGAGGTCTTGTACGGTTTCTTTGTCTTCTTTACTCATTAAAGCCTCATCAATTTCGATTGAGATAACTTGCTTTTTACCATTTACAGTGGCCTTTACCATTCCGGCACCTGCCTCGCCTGTTTCATGAATGTATTCTAGCTTGTCCTGGGCTTCCTTCATTTTGGACTGCATCTCCTTCACCTTGCCCATCATTTTCATCATATCGAACATAAGCTTGTTATTTTTTACCCAAAACTATCGAATTAATACTAAAGTTCCGGTCTGTTGAATGGTGGTATTTCCCGCATCTTTAAACGAAACGCGGTAGGCATAACCTCCAATACTGGCCGGGGCGCCATTGTAGTTTCCGTCCCAACCCACACTTGGGTTGGTTGTGTTGAAAATCAAATTGCCCCAACGATCAAAAATCTGCATTTGGAAGTTGATAAATACGCCATCGCCAACAGTGAAGGTGTCATTAAAGCCGTCTCCGTTGGGTGTAAAGGCATTTGGTAATCGAATTGTGCCAATGGAAAGCGGGAAGCAAAACTCAGGGCTCATTTCTGAAATATTCCCGCAGTCGTCTTCATAGGCTACGGTATAGCAAAGCTCTAATTGTCCCGATCTTAAATTAGTATCTGTAAAATCTG
>CAXBPM010000307.1:0-4636 GCA_963977345.1 uncultured Roseivirga sp. | reverse complement strand
TTAATTGAAAGCGAAGGTGTTTTGGAGATTATGCAAGATGGCTACGGCTTCTTAAGATCTTCAGATTACAACTACTTGGCTAGCCCAGATGATATTTATGTATCGCCTTCTCAAATCAAATTATTTGGTTTGAAAACAGGAGATACCGTGAAAGGCCAAATCAGACCTCCGAAAGAAGGTGAAAAGTATTTCGCTTTATTAAGAGTTGAATCTGTAAACGGAAAAACTACTGAAGAAATTCGTGATAGAGTTCCTTTTGAGTATTTGACCCCACTTTTCCCTGAAGAGAAAATCAACTTAAGTACAAAGCCAAGCCTTACTTCAACCCGAATTTTGGACATGTTTGCTCCAATTGGTAAAGGGCAAAGGGGTATGATTGTGGCGCAGCCTAAAACAGGTAAAACTGTTTTATTGAAAGAAATTGCTAACGCGATTGCTGAAAACCATCCTGAGATTTATCTAATCATTTTATTGATTGATGAAAGACCTGAAGAGGTTACAGATATGGCCAGAAGCGTAAAAGCTGAGGTAGTATCTTCTACTTTCGATGAGCAAGCCGACAGACATGTGAAGGTTTCTAACATCGTATTGGAGAAAGCAAAAAGAATGGTAGAGTGTGGTCATGACGTAGTAATCCTTTTGGATTCAATTACACGTTTGGCGAGAGCTTATAACACCGTTGTACCTTCTTCTGGTAAAATCCTTTCTGGTGGTGTTGATGCAAATGCACTACACAAACCGAAAAGATTCTTTGGTGCTGCAAGAAATGTAGAGAATGGAGGTTCGCTTTCAATTATCGCTACTGCCTTGATTGAAACTGGTTCTAAAATGGACGAAGTAATCTTTGAAGAATTCAAAGGTACGGGTAACATGGAGCTTCAATTGGATAGAAAACTAGCCAACAAGCGTATTTATCCTGCTATCGATGTCCCTGCTTCTGGTACAAGAAGAGAAGATCTATTGATGAGCAAAGAGGAATTACAACGTGTTTGGATTCTGAGAAAATTCATGTCGGACATGAACTCAATCGAAGCCATGGAATTCTTATTAGACAGAATGAAAGGAACGAAAGACAACGAAGAGTTCTTGATTTCAATGAACGGATAATCCCTTCAAATCAAAATTTAGAAAAGCGACTATCGAAAGATGGTCGCTTTTTTTATGTCTAATGCTCGTCACTTAATTGAAGTAAATGGAAGGTATAACTAAATTATTATAGCAAATTGGACTGAGGTTGAATACACCAATCGGCCTAGCTCAATGTATATCTAATAGTTTTTTGGTGAAGAATTAACAGCAATAATGCTACAATTGAAAATTCTGAAAAAGCATTCTGGTTTTGTCTGGTGCATACTTCTGGTTGTACTCTTTAGCTTGAATCCCGCATTAAAAGCCCAAGAGATAATCACAATTGATTCGCCTCAATTTGACTTTTCAATGGGTAAAGGGAAATCACTACTTGTTTTTGAAGATACTAGTGGTGTTTTGACCTTGAACGATATTATTGAAAACCCACCATTCAATAATCAATTGACTGGACCAAATAATCTTACTGGGTTTTACTGGATCAAATTAAGCCTTCTAAACACTACAAATAATGACTTGGAAGTGGTGGTTACAGGCTTTAGAACGATCAATAGTAAGCTGTTTCAAGTACTGACAAACGGAGAGGTATTTACTGCACCCTATGGAGCGTTTCAAAAGAAAAAGGGACTTAACCAAGGGGACAGTAGAGCACATGTTTCCTTCGCCCTAAAGGCAGGAGCACCACAGGATATTTATTTCAGAGTTCATGGAAGGGCCTTCAGTGCCAATTTTATGGACAGTAAAACATTTCGGAATAAACAGTTACGGGCGCAAGTCCAGGATCTGCTGTTTTTTGGTGCTTGTCTAATCTTGGTCATTTACTCTCTGATTCAATTTGGGGTTTATCGGTACATGCCGTACCTGTGGTTGGCCATGTTTGCACTAGGAATGGGAATGTATGCCTTCTCTGTTCAAGGCTATTTTGTGGACTGGATTTTACCCAACTCGCCAGCAACAGCGCTTAATTTTACCATGCCTTGGTCTCAGTTTGGCCATTTAGGAATGTTATTTTTGGCCATTAGCTTTTTGGAGCTGAAAGCAAAGTTTCCGTTTTGGTATAAGGTCTTTATTGGGTTGATTACCCTGACATTGTTACGTACAGTAGCTGGTGTAGTGCTTACCTCTGTCTACCAAGATTATGCCCTAATGACTGACATGAGCATTAAGCTGCTCATGATCGACATTACTCTGTTTCATGTTATGCTTTTTGCCTTATGGAAAAAGGTAGAGAGAAGCAGAAAGGTGTTCTTGGTAGGGCTTATTGTATTTGGAGCAACACTCGTCATTGCTTCTTTCACTTGGAAATACATCTTCGATTCTAAATCTGTCGTGCTTTTATACACCAGTTCACTCGGTACCTTGGCGCAGGTGTTAATATTCTCCATTGCCATTGGTATTAGAATGCGTCAACACGAGATAGAAAAAAATATGGCTTTGAGCCAGTTAAATGTTGTTTTGAAAGAGCAAAATAAAAGAGTTGAAAATGAGGTAGTTGAAAGGACTCAGGAAATTGAAGATCAAAAGGTCGTTCTCCAGGAAAGAAACGAACGCATAGAAACACTGTTTAGGGAAATTCACCACAGAGTAAAAAACAACTTGCAGCTGATCTCAAGTTTGCTCAATATGCAGCAAGAGTGGAGCGGAACTAAGGATTCTGCCAAAGCGATTGAAGAAAGCAGAAGCAGGGTGGTGGCTATGTCAATGATTCATCAGTTCTTGTACCGAACGGATGATATTGCCACTATTGATTTTAAGGATTATGTGACAGAGTTGGTCAAGAAAATTGACGGCATTCAGACAAACAGAGTGAGTTATAAATTAATGGTTGACTTTGAAAACCACCCTAACTTTGATCTAGATACTTCTATTTCGCTGGGCTTAATTTTAAATGAATTATTGACGAATTCGTATAAACATGTGGTTGTTGAAAATAATCAACTTGAATTAATGCTTAAGCTTCATTCTAGAAAAGATGGAATGTTTAACTTGACATATCAGGATAATGGAGCTTCTTTGCCTGATACACTTGAAGAAATGACAAAGAAGGGCTTTGGCCTTAGATTGGCTTCTCGCTTGGCAACACAATTACACGGTAAGCTTGATTACGAGTATGATTGTGGTAATCGATTTACCATTGTATTTGCAGATGAAGCGATGAGAATAACACTTATTGACTAAAACGGGATGAAGAAGAGGATACTTGTGGTCGATGATGAGGTGATTATTGCAGATGATCTTTGCAGTACTTTGAATACCCTTGGTTATGATGTATTAGAGCCAGCCCTTTCCTATAAGCAAGCCATAGAAACACTGGACACGGAATCCGTAGATTTGGCCATTTTAGATATTAACTTGGGTGGTAAAAAAACGGGAATGGACGTAGCCGAGTACATTCAAGAACATTTGCGAATACCCTTCATTTACTTGTCTTCACATACAGATACTAAGACCTTAGAATTGGCAAAGAACACAATGCCCTACGCATACCTGGTTAAGCCCTATGGAGCTACCGATGTGATGACGGCCATTGAAATTGCTTTTAATAACCAAAAACGCTACTCGGAAAACAAAGGAAATACTGATTCGGAGCATATCCCGAATCTTACCGCAATGGAAAAAGTGGTGATCCGTAAAATTTCTGAAAACCTATCCACCAAGGAGATTGCAGAACAACTGTTTATCAGTGAAAGCACGGTTAAAAACCACCGACACAACATCTGTGTTAAGCTAGACTTGACAGCAGGAACACATTCACTCCTTAAATGGGTGATGGAGAACAATCAGTACATTCAGTAATTATGACTCGCCACCTTCGCACTTCAATATTTCAATACATTACTGTTATTGGCGTTTTAATACTGATGCCATTTAAACCCTTTGCCCAGGATAGACTGAAAGCAAAGATGGACAGTTTGGAGCAAGTCATTAGCCAAACTAAATCTGAAGATAAGTTGGTTGAATTGTTCTCTGCTCAAATAGCATTGGCAGAGGAAATGAATAATTTACAGAAAAAGGCAGAAGTTGAACTTGAGCTGGCAAAGGTGTCTAGTTTTGACGGGATTGAAATGCAAAATCATGCTCAAAACGCCCTTAATTATTATCGAAATCAGCATGATACGTCAAACATGATCGAGGCAACCTATCATTTGGCTTATGCAAAACAGCTTCAGAATGACTATGACAGCACAATGATTTTTGCTAAAAACGTGGTGACTTTGGCAGAAGAATCTCGTGATACAGTTTCGATAATTAAAGGTCGATTAATGCTGTCGTCAGTGTATAATCATTTGACTCAATTTCCTAAATCACTTCAAGAGTTGAATAAGAGTAAGATTCTAGCGGAAAGTACTCCTGATAATAAATCGGTAATTACAGATATTCTTAACCGAGAGTCATTTATCTATTACTCCTTGGGGGAATATGATAAGAGTGCTGAAAGGATTAGTCAAATTATTGAGATACTAAAGCCTGAAGATGATGTCAGGAGGCTAAATATTTGGTTAAACAATTTAGCCAGTGTTTACTCGCTCTGCAACTGTGTTTCCTTTGA
>CAXBPM010000306.1:0-4644 GCA_963977345.1 uncultured Roseivirga sp. | reverse complement strand
GAGCTATTTAGCGGGAGTTCGTGTTAGACGAAAAGTGGGTTATTTCTCTGCTGAAGTAGGGATAAGGTACACGATTCAATCGGGTCAACTTGTGCCTCCTGTATTTTTGGAATCAGCGAATTTTGAGTCCAGTGTTAAACGATTATCGTTGTCTCTAAATCTTATTTGGTAATGAAAAAGCTTTTGATATTTCTGATTTTATCCCTTCCGGTAATTTTTGTTGGTTGTGATGACCCAAAACCAATACTCGTAAGAGAATGGCCTCATTTAGAAACCATAGAGGTAACGGGCAATTCGACAAGCGGATTTACGCTTCATGCTGCTATAACCTCTGAGGGCAATAGTGAGATAATACGATATGGTTTTTTTATATCCAGATCCAGAACATTAACCATAGGGAATGGGGATTTTGTTTTTTCGGATAATAGAGCAAACAATGAGTTCTCAGCCCAAATCACTGATTATTTGGTCAGTGGAGAAAAATACTACTTACGAGCATATGCAGAAATTCAGGACCACAATGTATATGCAGAAGCACTGGAGTTTGAGTATTAGATAGTTAAGTCAATATAGAAAATGTCTAAGCCCAAACCCTTGTTCCTTCAGAACAATTCTTACACATTTCAATTTCACTTCTGGATTTAATAAGCGACTGACGGAAACTCTGATAGGCTTTTCCTTTCCAAACTTGCTGAAAACTTTGAGCCTGCATACTGCCCAGTTGATAATGTGCATCTTTATCGAAACAGCAGGGCACCACTTTTCCGTCCCAAGTGATTACGCAGGAGTGCCACATTTTCCAACAATGGTTGAGTAATCGGTTTTTGATCTCCCATTTTCCATTGGCTTTTTGGCGGTAACGCGCATACTTCTCGATAGTGGGAATAAGTTCTGACCCATTTTCGTAATCATAGATCTGGGCCGTTTTAAAAGCGACTTCATCCACACCCAGTTCTTTGGCCAGCTTTTGCACATCGTCTAACTGATGCTGATTTGGCTTTACCACCAAATACTGAAAAATGACATGCGGAGTTTTACTCTTCAACTCCTTCTTCCAGCGGATAATGTTTTTTGTGCCTTCAATTACCTTTTCCAGCTTCCCACCAATACGGTATTGCTCATAGGTTTCTTGCGTGGTGCCATCAATGGAAATAATAAGTCGATCTAAACCAGACTCAACCGTGGCCTTCGCATTTTTATCGTGGAGGTAATGCGCGTTGGTCGAAGTGGCAGTATAGATTTTCTTTCGCGAAGCATATTTGACATGGTCTAAAAAGCTGGCGTTTAAATAGGGCTCGCCTTGAAAGTAGAAAATAAGATAGGTAAGTCGAGGCGCCAGTTCGTCAATGGTTTTTTGAAAAATTTCGTCTGTCAGCATTCCTGTATCGCGAGAAAAACTTCGTATTCCACTGGGGCATTCGGGGCAGCGTAAGTTGCAAGAAGTGGTCGGCTCTAAGCTAATACTTGTGGGCATTCCTGAATGTCTTGCCTTTTTGGTGATTTTAGAAAGCCAATAACTGCCCACCAATTGGAACATATTCCACAACCGAAGGGGCGTCAGTTTTGATGCATAATTTAGCCCATCGGTAAAATTTCTGTTCATAGCGTCAAATTAGGTTGGCAAAGTTCACTTTCAAAACCCTTAAAGGTTTTTAATCAAATAAGTCTCTTTATCTTCGTACAACTCAATCTTATTACGAATGAAGCGGTTTGTACTTTCTTTCAGTTTACTCCTTGTTTTTTTCAGTGCGAAGGCTCAATTTCCAGCCTTGTCTGGTCAAGCAGAAATCAGTATTATCACCATTGGGCCAGGGGCTAATTTGTACGATAGCTTTGGCCATGGTGCGATAAGAATCCAAGACCCCTATTTGAGTTATGACAGGGTCTATAACTATGGAACTTTCGACTCTTTCCAAGATGGTTTCTATGTAAAATTTGCTCAGGGGCAGCTCAATTATAAGCTCGCTATTCAGGATTACAAACGCTTTTTGGGGAGCTACCAAGCCCAAAACCGCTGGATAACTGAACAGGTTTTAAGTCTGACTCAAGCGGAAAAACAACAAGTTTTCGAGTTTTTGGAAAACAACGCCATTCCTGAAAACAGTTATTATTTGTATGATTTCTTCTATGATAACTGCGCCACCAAATTGCGCGATGTAGTACGTGATGTTTTGGGTGACAAACTCAAATTTAACAACGATCACCTGACAGAAGAAAAAACCTTTCGTGATCTGATTCAAGAAAACACGTTTAATTTTCCTTGGTGGGATTTTGGGATTGATATTGCCTTAGGGGCCGTAATTGATGTAAATGCCACACCAGAAGAGCATATGTTTTTGCCCGATTACATTATGCAGGCTTACGCCAATGCAACGATTAGCAGAGACGGAGAAGAAGTTCCAGCAGTAAAAGCAACGAACAAGCTTTTCGAATCAGAGTACTATGAAACACCTAAAGAGACGATTTCGCCTTGGATGATTTTTTCATTCCTAATGGTTATTGTGGTGGTTTTCACTTATAAAGACACGGTTCAGAATACCAGAGCCAGGTACTTAGACTTCACTATTCTATTTGTTACAGGTTTAGTCGGGGTAGTGGTAGCTTTACTTTGGTTTGCTACTGACCATACCGCCACGGCCAAAAATCTAAACTTGCTTTGGGCTTTTGCACCTAACCTTGTGGTGGCCTTTTATGTAGCCAAGAAAAAAGCTCCAGCATGGACCAGGGTATATATTCGAATCCTGTTTATTATGCTGATAGCGATGACCTTTATTTGGGTTTTTCAGCTTGAAGTGTTCTCCATTGCTTTACTTCCAATCATGTTGCTTTTGGCTGTTAGGTATGCCTTCTTATGGGTGAAGGGTTTGGCGTAGCCCAATCACTTTTCATAACTCCTTCAATTTAAACAACTTGTTGTGGAAGCATCTCCACAAGCTGGGTCTTAACGTCTCATTTAATTTACTAAAACACCGATTCTTTGGAATAAATCGACTTGGCATAGTTTTCCTATATCTAGGGGTAAATCAATTAATCACTTAAAACCCACAGATATGTTACGTTGGACAGTCACATTCTTAATTATAGCCATAGTTGCAGGTATTTTAGGTTTTGGAGGCATTGCCGCAGGCGCTGCTTACCTCGCTAAAATTGTATTCTTCATTTTCGTGGTATTGCTTATTTTATCTCTTGCTAGAGGTGTCACAACCAAACGATAGGCATTACTCTTTATATATAGATCATGGAGCAGTGCTGTATTTCAGCCACTGCTCCAAACTTTATTTACCCTTTAGTTCACTTTTTACCCATTTTTTATGAAACCACAGGAAAACGAAATACTTCTTATTTATAATGGTAGAAAAGCCCAAGACGCAAAAGTGCTAGGCTATGCAAGTTCTATTCAGAAATACACAGTGAACGAAAGGAACATCGACAAAAACCCACTGACCGAAACGCAACTGAGCCAAGTGGCAAATAGCATGGGTTTACAGATTCTCGATTTGATCGATAAAACTTCGGACACTTACTTAAACGAGATTAAAGACCAGCGCTTTTCGAATGAAGAAATGATGAAAATCGTGAAGCGCCATCCAGATATACTCAAAACCCCAATTGCCATGCTTAATGGCACTGTGTTTTTTGTACACTCGGCCTATGATTTTGTGAACAAAGGAATCGAGATTGAAGGTGTAAAAAGCAAAAGTGGTAATTCTTCTGAATCATCAAGCCATGATAAAAATTGAGTAGTTTTGATACTGAAGGCACGTAATCAGCATTGGAAAAATGAACCTCTTTCCTGAAGAAATAGACGAAACCAAAAACTGGCTACCCAAAGAGGGGACTGTCAATTACTATGGAAAATTAGTTTCCGAGGAAGAAGCCAACTTCTATTTCCGAAAACTCTTCGATGCTATTGAATGGCGAAATGATGAAGCAGTCATTTTTGGCAAGCACTTTATCACCAAACGCAAAGTGGCTTGGTATGCAGATCAACCTTACGAATACAGTTATTCCAACGTGACCAAAAAAGCCCTGCTTTGGACGCCTGAATTGCTAAGCTTAAAAGCTTTGGTAGAAGAAAAAACGGGTGAAAAATTCAATTCTTGTTTGCTCAATTTATACCATTCTGGAGAAGAAGGAATGGCCTGGCACAGCGATGGTGAAAAGGACTTGAAGAAAAATGGAGCCATAGCCTCTGTAAGCTTTGGGGCCGAAAGAAAATTCGCTTTTAAGCATAAAGAAACCAAAGAGAAGATTGATATTTTCTTAGAACACGGCAGCCTATTGGTCATGAAAGATACCACGCAAAGCCATTGGCTTCATCGCTTACCCCCCACCAAAAAAGCAAATACCCCAAGGGTGAATTTGACCTTCAGAACGATAATGAGGTAAGTTAAATTGATAAGCATGGTCTGACCTTCGGTGCCGACCCTAGAAGAGCGCCTAATGTGACCTTCCGGTCGGTACCGAAGGTCAGACCGTACCCCACGTTAGCATTGGTTTATACTTGAGCCATAACGGGTTCGCAATGACGATTATTTGGCATTTTGCGTTTAATAAAGTCGTCTCAATTTCCTGAACACTCTCGGCAACGTCATCCTATGTTTGGATGTAGAAAGGAGGACAGAATAATATTTTGTAGTTTAA
>CAXBPM010000305.1:0-4656 GCA_963977345.1 uncultured Roseivirga sp. | reverse complement strand
AGAATAAGCCATGTAGGCATGCTGAATGTTTTTAGAAATCCAGAATGGTTTTGGAAGGTTTTGGATGAAATGGTAGCCGCAGGTGAATTCAGTAATGATTTAGAAATTGAATTTGTAGGAATCTTGAGTGATGATGTATTGGCCACATTTGAATCTCATGCTCATCTCATGCCGCTTATTCAGAAACATAATTATTTACCACATTCAGAGGTGTTGGAGAAATATCAGCAATCTTCTGTGCTGTTATTGCTTCAGAATAATTCAGAAAATGCAAAGGGCCATTTACCGGGCAAGTTTTTCGAGTATCTAGGAGCGAATAGGAAAATTCTCTGCGTTGGCAATAAGGAAAGCGATTTGGCCGAAATTCTGTATGAAACGAAATCAGGGTCTGTTTTTGAACAGGTGGATGAAGATCAATTAAAGTCTTTTTTGAGAGAAGCCTACCAAGGTTGGAAGGCTGGTAATTCGGTTTCTAATGTTGAGGGGGTAATTCGGTTTGGAAGACGAAGTTTGACTAAAGAACTCAGTGAACTACTTAATTCCCTTGGGACTCGTTAGCCCCTCTTTATTCGTTTCATGAAGTTGGCCAGCACTTGATTTACTTCATCCGATACTTTAAAGCCAATTGTCGCACCCAGTAAAACAACGGCAATGATAAACGAGCGAACCGACATGTCCAACAACACATGATCTAACTTAGGAAGCATTTGGTTTACCAAGAGCACAAATGCCACAATGATCAAAAGCTTAAAAGTGCCAAACGAAAAGGGTTGGATTTTGAACTTCATCCAAACGAATAAAAACTTAGATAGATTAAAAGTAAGCATAGCCAAAAACGAAGCAATTGCAGCGCCTTCAATTCCATAACTTGGAATCAACAATAAGTTCAGCGCAATGGTGAGCATGGCTAAGATACCCACTGCAATTACATTGAACTTATAGTGTTTCGACATCACGATAATTTCCCCGTTAGTACCGAAAATCATATCACTCAGCTTTCCTAGGCCAATAAACAATACCACGTTGATGCCTTGAATGTATACGTCTCCGTTGGGGATGAATGAGTAAAGACTTTCGAGATTGGCCCAAATACCAATGAGCAATAAACTTCCAATGATCATTTGATTGATAGAAGTCTGTTTATAGAGTTTCTCTACTGCTGGCATGTCATTCTTTTCAAAAGCCTGTGCAATTAATGGAGCAGAAATCTGTGTGATGGAACGTTTGGGCATTTCGATCACTACCCCAATAAAAAAGGCAATCGTGTAAATCCCTGTGGCATCTAAGCCCAAAGCTCCGCTCACCATTATACTGTCAATTTGAAGCACGATTTGCGTACCTCCAGCTCCAATCATCATATAGACAGCATAGGTCATGATTTGCTTCAGTAGCGGTCTATCGATAAACTTAAAATTGAAGTTGAGATGAAAGGATTTTAGGCTACGAAGGTAAACTACGATCGTAATTACCATAATAAGATAGGCTGCCAGTAACCATTGGATAAGTCCATTAAAAGTGATGACTTCTAAAGCATAGAGAGCGACTAGGACAGTTACAGAAAGCCTAAGCTGGATATCTCGAATGAAGGTAGGGATAACGATTTTCAATAAACTACGGCAATAGGCCTCCAGCAATTGAAACTGAATAAGCAGTAAACTAATCAGTAGAGTGATTCCGAAATATTCAATAAACAACCCCGATTCCTTAGCGAAATAAGCTGTTATTTCTGTTTTGAAGAGGAAGGTGGCTGCAGCAAATAGAATGAAGCCGATGAGTCCGCCTAAAATAACAAAGCTGAGAAAGCCTTTTTGATCCTTCAGCTTCGGGAAGAACTTGACCAAAGCAGAACCCAGACCAAACTGTCCAAAAGTAGCCATCAAAAAAGCACTACTCTGGATTAATCGGAAGAGACCTATTTGATCTGCCTCTAGAAAATATGGTAAAAGCCAAAGCACATTGACGTAGCCAATCAGTACCCCAAAATAGGCGATGATAGAAGAACGAATGCTTTGTTTGATTACGATGCCCAAGATTTGATTTTGATGTGAAAGTAATATATTTAACGTTTAGTTAATTACCCTAATGATATCAATTAGAAACTTAGTACTCCTATTACTTACTTGCCCTTTATTAATTTGTCAGAGTTATTCTGCTTACTCGCAGGGAACCAATTTAGGTGACGGTCTGATGTTAGATCTTCATTTCAATAATAATGTTTTAGATGCTTCAGGAAATTCTTTTAGTGCAGAATTACAGGATACATTTTTTGGAATGGATCGATTTGGTAATTGTGATTATGCCTTAGGTTTTGATAGTTACTTACAATTGGCCAATATAAAAGAAGCGAGTTTTAATGACTTGGTTGATTTCACTGTTTCAACTTGGGTGAAGCATGAGAGCACAGTTTTTGGTACATTTTTGAGTATTGCCAATAGTAGTAGAGATAATGAGTTTAACCTAAACATAGATCAAAATGGGCGTATTTCTTCTAATATTCGTAACCAAGCTAATGTGCCAGGTATTGCAATTGTTGGTACCAGAGATATTAATGACGGTGAATGGCATCATGTAATATTGACAAGAAACGGTTCAACGGGTGAAGCGGCTATTTATACAGATGGTGTACTTAATACTACTAAAGTAATGCCTTTAGGTAAAATTGAAGTAGGGCTAAATGGTTTTATTTTGGGTAATGATCAAGATTGCTTAAGTGGCTGTTATAGTCAGAATCAGCAGTTTATCGGTCGATTAGATGACTTACGAGTATATGACAGAGTAGTGAATGCACAAGAGATAAATGCACTTTTTAACCTTGTAGATGGAGAGGTCAGTGATTCGGAACGAGGCTCTTTAATAGATATCGAAACTTGCGAAACATCAGTAACGCTTGAAGTAGAAAGAGATTTTGATACTTTCAGTTGGAATACGGGTAGTCAGAGCCGGTCGCTTGTCGTGAACTCTTCAGGTCAGTATATTGTAAGTGGATTCCTGAAAGATTGTGAGTATAAGGATACGATAAACGTTACATTCAATGTTTTGCCGCAAATAGTTATTTCTAGTCTTTCAACTGATTTAGTCTGTGATGAAGAAATAATTCTTCAAGCGTCTACTGGCTTTGATGAATATGAGTGGCAAGATGGCTCGAGTGGCATGTCCTTTAATGCTACGGAACCAGGGATTTACTCTGTTAAGGGAAGGACGTTTTGTGGAGAATCTCAATCAAGTGAAATAGAAATAACTAAAAAGGAACTTGAAACTTTGGTTGTTAACTCAGATGCTTTAGAAATAGGGTGCCAAGAGGTTCTGACTCTCACAGCAACGGATGGCTATACTGATTATAAATGGTCTAATGGGGAAGTGGGACAGTCCATAGCTATAAGCACAGATGGAGAGTATAGGCTAGAAGCTATCAATCAATGTGGAGAAATAAAAAATGCTGTAATTAATATAAGGGATAAAGTACTTAATATTAACTCTTTACCTAATGCGTTTACGCCCAATGGTGATGGGAAAAATGAGGTGTTTGAAGTTGATGCTTCTTTTAGAGGAAGTAAATTGATGGTCTTTAATCGATGGGGGAATATCGTTTTTGTAAGTGATAATTACCAAAATGAATGGAATGGCGATGGTTTAATTGATGGTACTTATTATTTTCAGTTTACTGGAGGGTGTTTAGAGAATAGAACTGTACGTAATTGGGTGAGGATATTTAGGTGATAAATGCCCTTTATCAATTAGTTCAGTTATATATTTTACACGAAACTGTTTTTAGTTATTTTAGAACCAAACCTTGTAGTTTGATTTGCTTGTTTTTGACTTATCTATAAAACAAATGCCCCTGTGGTAAGTGTCAATTGTACCGTTAATTCGACTATCATTTTTTAACTTTCTCCATGCTTTTCGCATACCTGATGACCAATTAATATCATCAAAAATTAGTATGCCTTTTTCTGGAATGTTGTTGAAAAACATTTCAAAATAATTAAGTGTCGCTTTTTCCTCATGATGACCATCAATAAAAGCAAAGTCGATAGCCTTGTGCTCGTTTAAAAGACTTGGCAAAGTATCTTGGAAACGACCTGTAATGATTTTAAGACCTTCAATTCCAATATGTTCTAAACTTAATTGAGTCATTTTTGCTAGCTCGGCCGAGCCTTCTAGTGATATGAACTTTCCTTTACTGTTCAAATTTAATGCTTGCACTCCATACGCGGCAGAAATCCCTAAGCAAGTCCCTAGTTCGAAACAAAGGTTAGGCTCATATGCGCGTATAATTCGGAACATTAATTCACCATTTTTCTTTGAGCTAGAGGCTGATTTATAAACGTCTGAAACGTTTTTTGTGAATTTAACACCTTCTGACATTTGTTCATTCGTCCGTGTATCTGATGACTGCCCAAATCCATGATCTTTTATCTCAATAGTTTCCTTACTATCCGTGTAGTATGAACGCAGTTCTTGTATTTGCGTCAGAGCGTTTCGCTCTTCTTCTGTCCAGTAATTATCTTTCGTTGACTGAATTATGTTGTAGAACTGTAATAATCTTCCATCACTTTTTTTAAGTCTTAATACATCAGCTTTACTTTCTAGTAGGTGTAAGGCCTTTCTAATTATTTGTTTTTTCATTTTGTTAAAGTGAGTTGTGTTGTTGGCCTG
>CAXBPM010000304.1:0-4664 GCA_963977345.1 uncultured Roseivirga sp. | reverse complement strand
GTGGAATCAACATCGAACGTTTCAAAAATTTGATCGTATTCGCTCCAAAATCTAACTTGATATTGATCGTGAATATTTGCCCAATCCAGTTGGATGTATCTTCCATAGACTTCAGTAGAAGAAGGGAAATTTAGGTGGAGGTCCACAAAATTCGAGGGCTCTTTAATGTAATCATTGGGTGCCCAATCTTCTAAATTCCGTTTTGGGTTATAGAATTTTTCCCATTCGGTGTAAATTAATTCTGAGGGAGATGAAAGCTCCGAAAGATCTAGCGTGGCCATATTGTACTGGCCTTCCAATTCAATTTCGATTAACCTACCTTCGCTATCCATTAAAATAACCAAACCGTTTGGAAGCACTTCGATTTGATCCTTTTTACTCAGCGGTGTACCATTTTTCAATTCAAAAAATCCCTTTTCTGACTTTATATAGTTTTTCCCGCTGGAGAGAATAACTCTAAAACCCTCTTGACTTTTGGCCAAGAAACCGAACATAAGAAAGACACAAATAAGGGAAAGATGCCTGAACATTGGCCCTAATTTAAGAATACATCGCATCAAAAAAACCACCTTTGTAATGAGCGGCCTGTGGCTTCGTAAATCGCAAAAATTGCCACCACACCATATTCGATAATCACGACTTCAATCCATTCAAAATATTCACCGCCAAGGTAGTTGGCATAGGTAAAGAAAATGAGCAGTGTCCATAGAAAGGCAAATCGCTTTTCGGTAAACACACTAATGGCCAGTAGCGGAATGGCATACCAAGGATGAACCGTGGTAGCGAAGAGCAAATAGATCGTCCAAACCCAGAGCATTCGCACAGGCAGTTCTTTTTTTGACGGCAAAAGCGAATACAACAAAATGCCAATAAAAGTAGCCGCCATCATCCATTTTCCCGATTGTGCTATAATGTTGTGTCCCTCGGTTTCAAAACCATACCAACGGGCTAAATAATAGATGCTGGCATTGAATTCGAATTTCTGGAAATAGAGCTCTAAACTGTCTTTTATCGCCCAAATATGAGCCGTATTAATTAAAGGCAGAAAAGAAACGATGAGCACTCCAGCCACAATGAGACCGTAGATCATTGTTTTCTTAAAACCGATTTTTCGGATCAGCAGCGGAAGGAAAATCAGTGGTAAAAATTTTGTAGCCACCGAAAGCCCAAACCAAATGGCCGACTGGTGGAGTTTCTTCTGTTCGTAACTCCAAATGGCTAGAAGCAGGAAGAAAATCATGATGGCTTCGAAATGCAAATTGCCTGTCAGTTCTAAGATTACCATGGGGTTAAGCGCATAGAAAAGACCATACCTTTCAGGCAAACCATAATGGCGCAATAGCTTTCTGATCAAACGAATATTACCAAACTCGAAGGCTAAAATGATAATACGTAGAATGACAATGGACCAAAATTCGGAACCCGGGCTAAGCAAAGCAGACAGGAAGAAAAACACCTGATTGAAAGGCGGGTACACCGAGAAATACTCGGGAGAATTCAGTTGAGAAAATAATTGGATGTTAATGCCTTCAATACCCTGCACTAAATATGCGGTAGGCAGTTCTTTGTATGGATCGACCATTTGAGTCAGCAATCGGCCATCCCAAATAAAGCGATACACATCATCGGACAAACCAGGGATGGAAAAGAGCAAAAGGAGTCTGAGCAACATGGCCCAGTAAAAGGGTAAATCTGCTTCTCGTTCTTGCGTGCAGCGCATAATGTAAATCATGGCTACGGCCATCAATACAAAGGACGACAGCAAGGGAATGGTCAGCGCGCGATCTAAGTAATAGCCCGCCACAATAATGAGCACGGCATATAGAATGTAGGCAAATGAGAGTCGGTTATTATTTTCAGGCATTTCGCGTATGCTGCACGGTATAATAGAATACCAACAGAAAGCCTAAGCTAAGCAAAATATGAAAAGGGAGTAAAGCAAAATCCTGAAAGTAGAAGGCCAAGCCCAAACCAGCCATAAAATAGAGCGAAAGTAATCCCTCTACTACGGTAAGCGGATTGATTTTCTTCACAAAGTATTTGTTGCCTTTCCAACCCTCTTTCTTGCTTGTTATGTTGAATTTTGGGGTACGCACGAAGGGAGTTTTCTTCCCAATCCAACCTTCAAAAACGGCCACAGCATTGTGAATGCTCAAGCCTAGAAATACAGAAAGCAGCATAAACATTTGTGGCACAAATTCCTTCAGTGTTTTCCAGAAACCTTCGCGCTTTTCTTTAAAACCATTCCAGTAGAAGATGATCAGAAAGATATAGCCCAGTAAGAAAATGCTAGAAATGTTCAGTAAAGTGTGCCAACCTGTGGATAGGTTACGAATGAACAAAACGGGGACACTCAGCATGGCCGTAACCACAATGCAAATGAAAATGGCGGAGTTCAATAAATGAAAAGCCGCATGAAACTTCGTTCCGAAAGAAAGATTTGACCTAAGCACTTGTGGAAGTAGTTTTTTACTTGTCTCAGCCGCGCCTTTTGTCCAGCGGTATTGCTGCGATTTAATAGCGCCCATGGCTGCAGGAAGTTCTGCCGGAGCCACAGTGTTCGATACATAAAAAATTTGCCAGCCTTTAAGCTGAGCGCGGTAACTCAAATCTAAATCTTCGGTCAGCGTATCGGCTTTCCAGCCACCAGCATCATTGATGCAGCTTTTTCGCCAAACACCAGCAGTTCCGTTAAAGTTAAGAAAGTGGCCTCCACTGGAACGGCCGTTTTGTTCTACAAAGAAATGCGTGTTGAGCCCAAAAGCCTGAAGTTTGGTCAGCATGGAGTAATTCTCATTGATGTGCCCCCAACGGCTTTGGACCACTCCAATTTTCTCATCATGCGCAAAGTGTGGCACTGTATTTTTCAGAAAGTCCTCTTCGGGAACAAAATCCGCATCAAAAATGGCGATGAATTCCCCTTTGGCGATCTTCATTCCGTATTGCAAAGCACCCGCCTTAAAGCCTTTGCGTTCAGGTCTTCTCACTTGTGTAATGTCGATTCCTTTGGCTTGCCATTCGGCTACTTTTGCTGCGATCAAATCAACGGTCTCGTCATTCGAATCGTCCAGCACTTGAATCTCCAATTTGTCTTTTGGCCAATCGATCGAAGCCACTGCATCGATCAGCCTTTCCACCACATACAATTCGTTGTAAACCGGCAATTGGATTGTCACAATTGGGTGCTCATAATCAGCAGGAATTTCGGGGATTTGAGGAAGTAGGTTCTTTCTTTTCGCCTTGCGGTACTTGTAAACAAGGTTCAGTTGTGAAATGCTATAGACGAAAATAAACGATAGCGCTCCAGTGTATAATGTTAATATGATCAGCTCCAGCCAATACATTTATAGGTATTTAAATATGGTAAAGATAATCTTGTAGCCAGCCAATACGGTGCCTTTCACCGTGCCCGACACTTTGCTAACCCCAATTCGCTTTTTATAGTTTACTGGCACTTCTGTTATTCGTAATTTCTGTTTTGCAGCCTTCAATTGCATCTCCACCGTCCAACCGTAGGTTTTGTCCTTCATGTCGAGCGCCACCAATTGAGGAAATGCGATGGCACGGAAAGGGCCAAGGTCGGTATAATTAACTTTATAAAACCATTTCATCATCGAAGTGGCCAGCCAATTCCCAAATACTTGAGGAAAGGTCATTGAACCTCCTTCACGATTTCCCAAAGCCCTAGATCCAATTACGAAATCTGCTTCCCCATTTACAATGGGCCCTGCTACTTCTGGTAATTGCTGTGGATAGTCGGAATAATCGCCATCCATAAACACTAGAATATCAGGGCTTTTACTCGGGTCTTTTAGGTATTCAATGCCCATTAAACAAGCGTTTCCATATCCCGATGTAGGCTGATGAAGTACCGTAGCACCCGCGTTTGCAGCCACTTCAGCTGTTTTATCGGTAGAACCATTATTCACCACGATAATTTCCTTCACCCAGTCTTTTGGAATATCAGAAATCACATGTGCGATTGATTGCTCTTCGTTGTATGCGGGTATTACCACTTTGATGTTCGGCCTCACCTGTTCGTTCACGGACAAAATTAAAAATATTAATAAGAGGAAAGCTTAGATTGACACATTAGTTCCTTTATTATCAAATTCGTTTGATCAAAGGTGCTCTACCCGACCAATACAATTCTTGATTTTATGTTTTTTTCATCGAAATGTGAACCATGCTGTTCCTTTGTTGGGATAAGTTCAGGCCGCCCCGCTGGGGCTTGGTGATTGAACTTTTCGCAAAGGCTACAAACGGTGCACCCCTCTGGGGTTGAAAATTATTGTCTATGGTTTTCCTAAATTTTACAGCCCCTTTTTAATGACAACGTCAATAGACTCAATGGGAGTGAAGACTATTGAAAGGAAAATTTACCTAATCAATAAGCTAATTCATCGAATTGGTTTTATGATGTTTAGTTCATTAAATGATTTTCAATGAATACTGAGCAAGTTCTCATATGCAAGCCCCATCGGGGCGAACTGCTTATAGAAAAGACAAATACCCCAATCCCAATTCGCAAGCTCCGTAGGAGCGACCCAAAAGGAAGCAATCCCTATTCGGGCTTGATATTATGTTTTTAAAAACGAAATTGGGAACTGATTTAGATTAGATTAAGTTTAACACATGTACATACATACAAATTAAACAAGAAA
>CAXBPM010000303.1:0-4664 GCA_963977345.1 uncultured Roseivirga sp. | reverse complement strand
TTGTTGATATTCAAACATAAATATACAAATTATTAGGATAGCGGACAGTCATTAACTATTTTTATTACTAACGCTGACTCCTTTAATATCATTCGGACAGGCAAATTTTTTAAAAGAGTATAATTATGCCGACAGTTTAGTTCAGAGCAATCAAATAGATTCTGGATATATTACACTTAAGGAACTTGAAACAAAAATTCCTGATTCAGACACTTTGTATAATTATACACTATGGTATCTAACAGAGATTGTCACTTATTTGGAATCAGCAAGTCGTTTAAGTGAAGATTTTCAAACTTCTTTAGATTATGGTTTAGAAGCACTAGAGTTCATTAAAAAGGGAATGAAGCGATTTGATGGTGAATTTGCAAAAAGAGCGCCTTTTATGGTTAAAAATATTGTTGTCTCGTATTTTGGAATTGGTGATTATGTTAAAGGTCAAGAATATAAGGATTTACTTTATAAAGCATATGAGCACAAAACTCTTCCTGAAGGATTAGATGAATTTTTCAACTTTGATTTCTTCACACTCGATGACAAAAATGTTTGGGGGTACGAATGGTATGCTGAATTACCTAAGGATAGATTTTCTTCTAGTTTCACTAAAGCTATTTATTATGTGTACAGTAGAAATCCTGATGGTAGTGATAAAGACCAGCTTTACAGACTGCATGTTTTAATGTTTCATGGAGATAATGAGAATTTTGATTACGTAATGGATAAAAGACTCGAAACCGCAACTAACGAGGTCAGTGGGACGCTTTATTCATATACATATAAAGAGGATATTGATTACAAGAAACTTCATAATGACGTGATTGAGATTATTAAAGGTAACTTACAACCTGATACAATAAGATCTACATCTAAGAAAAAGAATAAAGATGTAAAGATTGAAGTTGATGTAGAATTGAACAATAAATAAAGAGACACTAAGCACAACAATAGATCAACGCAAGGCGATTACTCACGTTTTCAAAGGACGATTTATATTGCAAATAATAAGAGTGAACTTTAACAACAAGTAATTGATACCGCCCAGACGTTTATTCAAACCGTTGTGGCTAATTAATTTCTACTGCTAACTATGAAATTATAAAACATTGAATAACAGTAATTTATGGTTTTGTAATTTTACCGTTAGTCAGAATTAAGAAAAACATGTGATGCAAAAAAAACTACGACTCTTATCATTAGCTAGCTTTCTTTTATTTTGCTGTAGCTCTTTTGCCCAAGGGTGGTTTATTAATTTGCAAAATACACCTTTTGCTACCAACAGTGGAAGAGAAACAATTGGATTCCTTGGCTACAATGTTTCTAAAGACTCTATTTATGCCGCAGTGCGTATCAACAAGAGCAGAACTGCTGGCGATTACATAGTTTTACATAATAGTAAAGGTGATCTATTGGATTATTATCTAATACCGACCCTTAAAACTAAAGATAGTTATCAATACCCGAGATTTCTTTTTACTTCTGGTAATTTGGCATATCATACTTTCTATGATTACCTTCAAAATGAGGTCATAGAATGCGTGAACCTTAAAACTAAAAAAGTAGAATGGTCTAAAACTGGCTATGCTCTTCGAGATTGTATTTCTGGTTTAGATAGCACTTATTCTGATATTTTATGCCTTGCTCCGAATGGTGATTATGAGTTTATTGATAAGAAAACGGGCATCATACTCAATACAATCAGCGCTGATTCACTAAATGCTCGGATAGGCTCATTTGGTCAAATAGATTCGGTGTTCGAAGTATCGAGGATTGCCGGCAACGATTCAGTACAGTACTTCCAAGGTTTTAAACAAATGCCAGACGGTAGTACCAATTTAATTCATGCGAAATATGAGAAGGCTTGTAATTGCATAACAGCCGACAGAGAAATAGACAGACAGTGGTTGTGGAAACCCCAATATGGTTTTACAGAACCCTCTTACGCTATTTATCGAAGTAATGGAGCCCCAGGTGATTCTATTTTTAACACATCTATAAGAATGTTTAATTTTAGTGGGGATACTATTATCAATAAGAACATCACTGGCCCCGCCATGTTGGAAGAGGATGGTACTTGGTCGGAGCCTTATGTGAGTGTTTTTCGGAACTTTGATGAAAGTTTCATGATTCAATCAGGGATTGCACGCAATGGCTTTCATTTAGGAAGACCTGAATATCAAGGTGGTAACAGGTTTCTATTTTTTAATTCAAATGCCAATTTAGTAAATGAATCTGAAGCATTTTTTCTGAAGTATTTCTCGAAGCACTCAGCTTTTAGTCAAGGCTTCGGGCAAACTTCTTTTGCCATAAGAGCCGACTCAAGCTCGATTGTAGCGTTTTCCTCTGGAAGGGACTTGTTTTCTACTATTGGTTTTGTGAACTTTAATAGCGATGGAATTAGTCCGCTTTCATCAGATAATTTTACCATTAAAAAACATACCATTCAGGTATATCCTAATCCAGTCTCCCAGTCTTTATCTATTGCCATTGGCCCTAATGAAAGGGTTCTTGCTGTGAAAGTTTTTAGTATGAAAGGTGAAGTTGTCAAAGTTGTTAATCTTCCACAATCCACGTCCATTGATTTTAGCGACCTTCCTATTGGATTATATGAACTTGAAATTCATACGACTTTTGGTGTTTCAAGGTTTAAAATAGTGAAGAAATAAAGAACTAAGCCCAAGAACAAATAAACGCAAGGTGCTTACTCACGTTTTCAAAGGACGATTTATATTGCAAATAGTAGGAGCGAATTTTAACAACAAGTAATAGAAAACACCCCGCGTTTATTCAAACCCTTACTCATTTATAAATCAAACTAATGAATAAAGCAAGTATACCATTTAAGATACAATTGGTTTGCCTTATGGTCTTCTTGCTGCTAGCTTCGCCTACCGTGGCCCAGCCCAGCTTACCTGAATTTTATTCCTTTAGTCTCTATTTCACCTTGCCCCCCGAAATGGAAGCGCAATTTGAGTACGGAGATATTGATATAAAAGACCTCAACATTGATTGCCAATATTATTACAATACTGTCACCTATCAAGCAAACAAAGAGTTCCGAACCATTTTCTTTCATAGAGCCACTTTTGAGGCACCCGCACAAATTCGTGTTGAGGACGGATTTGAACTTTTGGGAGGAAATGTAGAATTCGACAGCATAGCGGTGCACTTTCAGTGGAATGGAAAAAAATATGCCACCACAGTTTTACCAGCTTTAAATAAGCTAAGATTTGGCTGCATTTGTGATTTTAAAAATGAATACAAAAGGCTAGCTCCAAATATTTGTAAAACGCAGACTCTATATGCTACGGGAAGGCCTGATTCTAAGGCTCTCAAACATATAATCGCACAAAATAAAAGTAAGGCCAAATTAAAACGAAGGAAGCCTCTTCCGAATGCTCAGCTATTGAAGATCGTGAATTCTGATCTGAAACCTTTATACCCTTTGGTCATCGCTAATGGTGACACTTGTGAGATTGCGGAAGGGCAGGGTATTGATGCCATCGTATTACCTTTTCTTTGGGAAAACCAAAAGATACAATTAAAAATATTTCACCCAGATTATCCCAGTCTAATCTTGGATTCCGTCTCTCGGAGCGGGCATGGTGGTTTGCGTGATTATGTTTACCTCTTGCGAGAAGAAGAATCTTATTTCTTAGATGGAGGAATTCGCTTACCCTTAAAAAATGGCTACAAAGAATTGGCCTTTTGGTTTGATCCCTCTACCACCGATAGCGCTTTAGCTAAAATAGTTCAACGACTCACCACTAGGCACAAGTTGAAACTCACAAAGGATTGGAAAAAACTACTTCAGCTGGAAAGGGACAGCCTTGGTTCTGAATATGTAGAATCGAAATATGGATCATTTGATGGGCACTTTGAGCATGTCTTACATTTTCAATTGGAACAAGAGATTGACTTTAATTACAACCACATTCCTAGATATGCTGAAGAAATAAATGATGTTTCCATTCCCCTATCATTTTACCAATACCTTGTTCCTGTTTTAACCGTGCAATTTAAAAGTGGACTAAGCAAAGAGGAGGTTGACAGCTTCGAAAAAGAATATTTGCCTAACTTCAAGCGCACTAATTACGATAGTGCTCAAACGGAAATAAATTTAATTCAAAGAACCTATCAGTTCCCTGATTGGCTATTTGTTCCGAATTATTTTCAAGAAGTAATCATGAGAGACTCTAGAGTGAGGTATTGCGGCGGCACAGAATACAAGTACATACTAACAAATTAATGAGAGTTCAAGGGTTTTTAAAATCCAATAGGAAAGCAGTCCTATCCTAACCAAAAATTTCGCCCATTCGCAGGAAGCAAAAACCTACTTATATTTCGTCATGAAAAGCTTAAACTATAATTCTATCACTGGCTAGCTAATGAATAAAATCAAAACAAAAAAAGTCCTGCTATTTTCGGGAGTTACTATTCTGTTATTTATCGCCTTTAATAGCTGCTCCTTTCACTCTTTACCTAAAGAAAAAGTCCAAGCCATTAATATAGAAATTAAAGAAAGTTATGTGAATAATGAATATCAACTAAGTATAAAAAATCCCGTGGCTTGTCCCAATCGATTTTTCTTGAGTTGTTTAGATGATGATGTCTGAGTATCCCTGATTAGAGTTGACCGTTTTTAGATTAGTATTTCATTGTTAAAA
>CAXBPM010000302.1:0-4685 GCA_963977345.1 uncultured Roseivirga sp. | reverse complement strand
CAACAAAGCTGTCTATAAGCTGAGATATTAAGGTTGAGCCTGTAGCCCGAAGCCATATTTTATTATGCCCCGTGATTTTTCTTAGTTTATGAAAGACGTAAACATCAACGAACTGACCAATAAGAAAGGCCACCAATGAAGCGAAAATGATGTTGAGCCCTTGTGAAAATACTTTCTCAAAGGCGTCATTAATATTAAAAGCATTACCATTAGCGTCCGTGGCATATACTCCTAGCCAAAAATCTGCAGGAACGAGCTTCATGGCTAAATAGATCACCAAAAAAGCATAAGCAATAAGCCCAACTGTAATGTAAGTGATCCTTTTTACCCCTCGCTTCCCGAAGTATTCATTGATGATATCCGTGGTAATAAAGACCACTGGCCAAAGCAATACCCCGGCTGTTAGGTTGAACTGAAGCATGAAATCTCCCATCAAGGAGATGTCCAAAGGTTCAAAGCCTAGTGTTTTTTCGAAGGAGAAAATTTTACCTCCAATGAGTTCGGCAATTAGGGCATTTGTAATAAAGATCCCTGCTAGGATTAGAAAGAGGTTGGTCTTTTTGTTTTTAAGAATCGACTCGCCCATTACCAATGGTTTAAGAAATGTCGTCTAAGATAAAGTCTTCTCCTTCAATGGCAAGGTGAGAGTTAGGGAAAACAGATTGAGCCTCATATTTCAGTGGCTCTAATTCTTTATATCGAATTGAAAAATGACCTATTAGCAACATCCCTACATTTGCCTTTTTCGCAATAGTAGCGGCTTGCTTTGTGGTTGAGTGATAGGTGCTTGCGGCCCTGTCTTCATGCTCTTCCATAAACGTAGTCTCATGATAAAGCATATCCGCATCTTGAATGATTGGGATAATGGACTCGTCATACTTTGTATCAGAACAGAATGCGTATTTATAGACTCGCTTTGGCGGCAGCGTCATTTGAGTATGGTGGTAAATGATGTCGCCATCACCATCATAAATATCTTCTCCATTCTTGAGCTTAATGATATTCTTAACAGAAAAGTCTTCGGGTAATTTGTCCTTTATAATTCTTCTTTTCTTGGGCTTTTCGGCAAAAAGGTAGCCGGCACAAGGAATTCTGTGGTTTAAGGGAATCGTGTAAACTCTAATAAAGTCATCCTCATGGATAAGCTTATTGGCTGTTGTATCGACAGGATGGAAGTTTACCTGATAGTTAAATACCGTTTCGGAGTATTTGAGTTGTAGCGTGATAATTTCGGCCAAGCCAGGAGGCCCATAGAGATTAAGAGGCTTTTTTCTACCCATCAAATGCATGGTAGATAAAAGCCCCATAATTCCTAAATAATGATCTCCATGTAAATGAGAAACAAAGATATTATTGATTCGCTGAATAGGTATTCTGTACCTTTTTAACTGAAGTTGCGTGCCTTCGCCACAATCCATCAGATAAAGATGTCCCTCAATAGTAATCAACTGAGAAGTTTGGTTACGCTTGTGGGCTGGGGCGGCAGAATTCGAGCCTAATATCTTTACTTTTATACTCAAACCGCTGGACTAAACTTCGCCTTCTTCAGCTCCCAATTCCTTTTTAAACTCCGTCATATTGATGAATTCGATGGCTTCATTTGAGGTAGGAAGTATATCTAGAATTTTGTGCAGTTGAGAAAGTTCGATTAACTTCTGAACCATAGGTTGCAAGCCACTCAATACAAGAATTCCTTCATTTTCAGTACAAATTCGGTTCCCCGTAAGGATAGCGCTTAGGCCTGAAGAATCACAATATTTAGTAGCAGAAAGGTCTAGCACCAAATTGCTAACACCCTGTGTGCTTAGGTTTACAAATTCCGATTTTAAACCCGGGGCAATAGTAGCGTCAAGTTTATCTTCGTCAAGTTTTATAAGTGTATATTTCTCTTGTTTATCGACTGTAAATTTCATCTTCTTAATTTTTATTTAGGTATCCGAGGATATTATTTTCTATTCTTTTTTCGATTTCTTGAGTAGGATGTTTTACAAATTTATCCCCTGTTACTTTTTCGAAAAGTTCAATATACCGGTCTGAGATTGATTTAACAACCTCATCGGTCATCTCAGGGATTTGCTGTCCATCTTTGCCTTGAAAACCGTTTTCAATGAGCCATTGTCTTACAAATTCCTTAGAAAGTTGCTTTTGCTTTTCGTTGTTTCGTTGCCTTTCTTCATAGCCTTCTTTGTAGAAATACCTTGAAGAATCGGGCGTGTGAATTTCATCAATAAGGATGATCTCTCCGTCTTTATGACCGAATTCATATTTGGTATCAACCAAAATTAAACCTTGATCAGCAGCGAGTTCGGTTCCTCTTTTGAAAATGGCTTGAGTGTACTTTTCAAGTTGCTTATATTCTCGCTCCGATACGAGACCTTGTTTCAGGATTTCTTCTCTTGAAATATCTTCATCGTGCCCTTCCTTCGCCTTGGTTGTAGGCGTAATGATAGGGTGGGGAAGTTTGTCATTTTCTTTCAATCCATCAGGCATTTCAACTCCGCAAAGTTTTCTTTTCCCTAAACGGTATTCTCTCCAAGCATGACCTGCCAAATAACCTCGAATAACCATTTCTACCGGGTAGGTTTCACACTTTAAGCCGATACTTACATTTGGGTCTGGAGTGGTTTGAATCCAGTTCGGAACAATGTCTTCTGTGGCTTTTAAGAACTTGGCAGCAATTTGGTTTAGCACCTGTCCCTTGTATGGTATTGCCCTAGGGAGTACCACGTCAAAAGCTGATATTCTATCTGAAGCCACCATGGCCAGAAAATCGCTAAAGAAATAGATGTCTCTAACCTTTCCTCTATAGAAATCGGACTGATTTGGAAAGCTGAAATTGGTTTCTTTAATACCTCGGATCATTTGGCAAAAATAGTCAAAAAATAGTCTTGCTTAATGATTGGTTTAGTTTTCTGATGAACTGATTAATTTGCCTCTTGAGTAGACTTCTTTTTTAGTGACATCTCCACTTTCGTTGTAGTATTGCCAAGTGCCTTCTCGCAGGTCATAACGGTGATTTCCTTTGATTTTCTCCTTTTTTCCGTCAAAATACTCTGTGTAAGGGCCAGATTTTGATCCGTTAACATAACTGGTCTCACTTTTTACTTTCCCGTTCGGGAAGAATATGGTTTGGATACCAGTGTTTCTGCCGTATTGATAAGGGGACTGTTTTTCTAAGTAGCCTTCTTTGCTGTACTCTTTATAAAAGCCATTGGCGACTCCATTGCTGTAAGGGGTTTCCGTCTTCTTTAGCCCATTTTCGAAGAATTCAACCCAAGTTTTGTTAGGGGAAGCATTTATATAGAATTGATTTTTCTTCGGGTTTCCATTTTCGTAAAACTCCTGAATATTCACGTCTTGTGTAACTCGAGTGTAGTCTTCAATTTTCTTTACTTTACCACTTTCATAGTAGGTGTAATTTTTACCCACTTTTGCTCCTTTATCGAAAGTGAATTTTTCTTTGAGGGGGCCATCTAGGTAATAGCTTTTTACCTCACCCACATAAATTCCGTCTACATATTGCCCTTCATCTAACAGACTTCCATCTCCGTCAAATCTTTTAAAAGGGCCATTTTTGTACCCGCCAACGTATTTATACTTCCATTCAACTTGCTTGTTTTTGTAGTAGGTAAGGTAGTCTCCTTCAATCACGCCTTGTTTATAATTGAATTCAGAAGACAGTTCTCCCGTTTGGTAATAGGTTTTAGCAGGGCCATGTTGAGTTCCGTTATTGTACTGAAACTCTGATTTCAAAATTCCCGTAGGAAAGTACTCTTTTGCCCAACCAATTGGCGTGCTGTCATTGAATTGAGTTTCGGTCTTTTTTGTGCCGTCTTCATAATAGGAGGTAACCAAGCCGTTGAGTTCGCCATTTTTGTATCCTCCATTTTGAATGGGGTTGCCTGAGCGAGATAGAATTTGGAATGGGCCTGTTTTCTCTCCGCCTTTGAAGGTTATTGTACTCAGTGTTTTGCCGTTTTCATAATATTCGTTGAATACGCCATCGGGCTTACCATTTTCAAACTTGCCTTTCATGGCTATTCCTCCCTCCTCATAATACTTGATATAATCACCATGTATTTTGGTGGTGTCATTGTCTAGAATATAATATTCTTCTTTGACAATTTTATTTTCAGGAGGGTAGTATTTTAATACCTTCTGCTGGCCCAATAATGACATGGAACCACTGATTATCAGAATGAAAGAAAATAGATGTTTCATAAAAAAAGCCTTACGTAAAGTTACGAAAGGCTTTTTGGTTTAGTATAGTTGATGTTATAATTTTTCGATAACCATGGCAGAAGCACCGCCACCACCGTTGCATATTCCAGCAACTCCAATGCTACCACCTTTTTGGTGTAGAACAGAAGTAAGCGTAGTTACAATTCTACAGCCTGAAGCACCTAGTGGGTGACCCATGGCTACTGCACCACCATAAACATTTACTTTATCAGGGTCTAAACCAAGCTCTATGTTGTTTGCTAGAGCTACAGCTGAAAAGGCCTCGTTAATTTCGTAGTAGTCTACTTGTGATTTATCTACACCAGCCATTGCCATGGCTTTAGGAATTGCCTTTGAAGGCGCTGTGGTGAACCATAATGGGTCTTGTGCCGCGTCAGCAAAGCCTATTATTCTAGCAATTGGTTTAATGCCCAATTCGTCTGCTTTTTTCTTACTCATCAAAA
>CAXBPM010000301.1:0-4698 GCA_963977345.1 uncultured Roseivirga sp. | reverse complement strand
GGTGAATAAGGTGAAAGAGAAAAGCATCAACCAAACTGACACAGACGAAAAGTACATCTTACTCAAAGCCGATAGAAAAGTATACAAGGTTGATTTCTCTGAAATTCTCTTTTTCGAAGCCCTTGGTGATTATGTAAAAGCGCATTTACAAGACAAGGTGTTGATTGTCACTACCACCTTAAAAAAGCTCATGGAAGAATTACCTTCTTCTGCATTTATGCGCACACACAAGTCCTTCATCATTGCCAAAAGCAAAATTGAATACTTAGAAGGAAATCAAATTCAGCTCCCGCACCACAAAGTCCCCATTGGCCAAGCTTACCGCGAAGAAGTATTGAAGAAGTTGGAGGGTTAAATTACAGACACATGCTTAACCGTCATTACAAGGAATAAACTTTGCGACAGCAAAGGTTTATGACGCGGTAATCCGTCTGTTTTGTACGGCAGAGTAACGGTTTCTGAGCAAAGGGTTACGGTATTATACGGACAGAGTCCTAAAGCCCATAGTAAGTCACAGGTCCTGCCAAAGGCAGATAAATCGGAGAACCTGCGACAGTTGAGTTGAGGTTAAAGACAGCAGCAAATCGTATCATAACCATCTATTTTCGTATCAAACCGTATCACATCCTTAAATACTGGATCGTATCATTATCGTATCAAATCGTATCAAATCGTATCATTTTTAAAATAAATCGCTTACCTTTGAAAGGTGAAAACTCAGGTATACACCTTTCAAATCAGCCTAGATTGGCAATTAATGGCATTAGTTAGTCAGATAGATCGATTCGATGCTTCTTGGTCTTCAATTGAAAAGAAGGAAGGCCAAAGCCTAAAAGAACTAAAGTCCATTGCTACTATTCGTAGTGTTGGTGCATCTACAAGGATTGAAGGGTCTAAAATGACAGATGAAGAAGTAGATGTACTCTTGAAAAACATCGACATCTCTAAACTTTCAGATCGAGACTCACAAGAAGTAGCTGGTTATTTTGAAGTATTAGACCTCATTAGCGAAGCTTATAGTGATATACCCATTACTGAAAATAGCATCAAAAACCTCCACAAAACGCTTCTGAAGTACAGTGAAAAAGATGTTTGGCACCGAGGTGATTACAAACAACTCAGCAATGCGGTAGAAGCCAATTTACCTGATGGCACCAAGCAAATTATTTTCAGAACAACGGAGCCTGGTATTCCTACCGAGGAGGCTATGACCGAGCTAGTCACATGGTTCAAAAAGGATAAAGAAACTCATCCACTGGTAAAGTGTGCTTTGCTGGCTTATGATTTTGTCAGTATCCACCCCTTTCAGGATGGCAATGGCCGCTTGAGCAGATTACTTTCTACATTGGCCTTAATGAAAAATGGCTACCAATGGGTGCAGTATATAAGTCTAGAGCATGAAATAGAACACCAAAAGAACAAGTATTATCAAACCCTGCGCTCTTGTCAGGCACAGAGGCCGGGGGAAGACGCAACGGCTTGGCTGCATTTCTTCTTTCAAGCTTTAATCAAAATACAAACTCAGTTGCTCAATAAACTGGAAAGGCAAGGGGTAATGGCGGAGCTTGCTCCAAAAGAAAAGGCCATACTTACCTTTATTGGGGAGCATCCCGGCTGTAAATCAGGCGAAATTGCCGAAAGACTGGATATCCCTAACCCAACAGTTAAAAGACTCTTAGCCCAAATGGTAAAAGCCAATTTGGTAGAGAAGCATGGCGCTGGGGCTGGGACTAATTACTCGATTCTATAAAACCTGTCAGGTCTAGGTTAAAAGCACACATTCCCTCAACCGTCATTACGAGAAATAAACTTTGCGACAGCAAAGGTTTATGACGTGGTAATCCATCTGTTCTGTACGGCAGACTAACGGTTTCTGAGCAAAGGGTTCCTGTATTATACGGACAGAGTCCTAAAGCCCATAGTAAGTCACAGGTTCGGAGAACCTGCGAAAGAGAGTGAACCTAAATAGTGGACTAGCATAATTTCGGACTGATATTTTGATTATTTAATTTATTAAAAGCTTTTTAATAAATTAAAATTGACTTACTTTCATGTAAAATTACCATCAATACTAGAAAGAGATACCTATATTATCATTTTCTAGTTTTGGTGATATAGAATTTTTCTTAATAGATAATTAATAAATTATCAGTCATTCAATATGAATTTTATGTATTAAAAATAAATTAACTAATAAAAAAACAAATGATTATGAAAAATAAATTAATTATTCTTGCCCTATTTATATCTTTTGGAATGTTTTCCTCTTTCGCTTCTGAGTCTGGCTGTACTGCCGAATGTGGAGACTGGTCTTTAACTTGTGAGAGCGGCAATTGCAAACTAATAACGAGAGCTAGCGGTAGAATTAAGCTGAAGTGTGATGGAGAAGTAATAGCTGATTTTTTCTGCGATGAAGTACCTGTTTAGTCAGTAACCCCGAGAAAATCATACTTTTGTGCTATTTCAAAACACACTGAAATAGCACTTTTTTTTATTCATACTATTCAATTTCTAACAGCAAATGTTCAATATAATTCGAACTGATAAGTTCATCTGGTTAGTTTTAATCATATCTCTTTTTTCAGCATGTAATAGTGATAAAAAAGTGATTTATGAATTAGATAAATTAAAGGCTATTGACTCATTTAGAGATAGCATTTTTTTCTCTGATATAACAGGGATGTTATTTGATAATAACGGCTTTTATTATTTCGTAGATAGCGAGTCTTCACTTATTCTAAAAACAGATACGCTTCTAAGGCTGGTTGATACTTTTGGCAAAAAAGGCATCGGCCCTTTAGAGCTTGAAACTCCTCTTCAAATAGAATTGTACAAAGAGCACCTGTATATTAACGATGAATACTCCGGGAAATTGGTCAAGTTTACTAAAAATGGAGAGGCACAAAGTAGCATCGATTTCAATTTTTTTGTAGATGCTCAATTCTCCATCCATGATGAAAAAATATATGCATTCAATAGTGGCTTAGATGGAGATAATGCCCACCCAATTGCCTTGTACAATATTGAAAAGGGTGATTTTATTACTTCTTTCGGAGAAAAGGTGGAAAGTTCTGGTGAATTATTTTTTAATAGACATAACCTTGTTGTTGATGATTACCTAATAAGCACTTTAGCACACAATATCCCTTTAGTGGAGTTATATAATTTAAATGGCGAATTATTACAAAGAGCTGATTTTTCAAAACATACTATTGTAGAACGTAGGGTAAAAGACCTCCCTCGCTTTGTTAATCGAGAACCTTCAGGAGCAATAAGAACATCCGAGGTATTTGTTTGTGCTGACTACTCAAATGGTTACTTGTATTTACTTTTTACAGATTGGAGTAGTACCGAAAACAACGTTAAGCCAAATTATATCTTCAAAATTTTGGTTAACCCCGATACCATCGACATAAAGAGTGTATACAAACTTAATGACGGTTGGTATGAATCTTTCATTATTGGAGCAAACAATACCTTAATAACTTATGAAAGGCAAAACGGGGTAATAGAGTCTTATCGTCTCCCCAATTAAGTTTTTCACTATTTTTCTCTTCCCATAAAAGATATTTAAATGAAGTATCACAGGTTACTAACTTACAGTTCTTTAATCTTATTCGTGGTTCAAGGTTGCCAAAACAGTAGACATGAAAATGTCCAAGATAATGATGAAGATCATGCGGCTTATTTTAATAAGGTATCTAAGATTAATAGATCCATAAATGGGAAAAATATAGACTTTCTAGACTCTTTGATCAATACAGGGCCAAATACCGAAAAAGTACTGCTGCTAATTAGCACCAAAAACGATTGTATTTCTTGCGTTGAAAAAGGTTCCAAAAGCCTTTTGGATTATAAATATCAATCTAACAACTCTCCTACTTTTGAAGTGCATTTTAAACCCGACAAGGTTAATCTTAAGGCTGAATTAGGGGATTATGTTTTAGAGAAAAAAGATGGATTTGTTCATGATTTCGAGTTGTTAATTACTAAATACCCAACTCCAATATTAATGTTATATGAAAAAAACAAGGGTATTAAAAAAATATATTGTATCCCTACCTTTGATGATGGAAAAAGAAGAAACAATTTTTTAAATGAAAAAAATTAAACTTTGGGCTATATGTCTTATATGCTGTTTGGGCAACTATTTTAATGTGCTTGGGCAAGGGTATTATTATGGTCGTGTAATAGATGAAAACAATCTTTCTATTCCGTACTGCTCTATTGGAATATTTGGCACTAACAAAGGGGTTGTTAGTGATGAAAACGGTATGTTTAAAATTGCTATTGACCAATTATCGAATACTGACTCAATTAGAATTTCACATGTTTCGTATGTGGCTAAACTCATACTAGCCTCCAACCTAAGTCAATCTCAAAGTAATAGAAGTAATATCTCTCTAGCAGTTAAGAACATTGAGCTTTCGGATGTTAAGGTATTTGATTACAGCCAATTCCAGAAAAAAACACAGATCGCCCCTAAAAGAATTTTTGAATCGGTTACGCTCTCTCTCCAAGGAGATTACCTAACAAATGATTTTGGTGAAGTCTTTGGAAATTTGATACATCTGAAAAAAAAGATTCTATTAGAAAATGTAAGTTTTGGTGTCAATATAGACGATTCTTGTGATTACGTATTGTTTAGACTAGTTCTTAAGAATATTGAAAACGGACAACCCTCATCTGACATACTTC
>CAXBPM010000300.1:0-4711 GCA_963977345.1 uncultured Roseivirga sp. | reverse complement strand
CTGTTTTCCGTTCTTTCAAAAACGAAGAGTATGAAGACAGCACCCAACATATTTTGGCTTGGCAAAAACTGACCACAAAAGCACCTACGGCTTCTGTCTTCGATCAACAAAGCATGAACGGTTTTCCTGCTGACAATCGTGTAGTGAATAACCGTTCGCTCACTTGGTCAAAAAATGGGCAGTCTATTTTCTTCGAAATTAAAGCATGGGAGAAGAAACCTGCGAAAGTTGAGGAAAAAGAAGATGAAGAAAAGAAAGACAGCCAAGATTTAACAGATGAGGCGCCCGCCTTACAGATTTGGCACAGCACAGATGTGCAGGTAATTCCAGAACAAGAGCAATTGGCCAAAAGAAGGAGGGAAGACCAATACCTCTCGGTTTGGCATTTGTCCAATAATAAGTTCGTGCAACTCGCCAATGAATTGACCGAGTCGGTGCGTTTACAAACCGATGCTACCATCCTGATTGGCGCTGATGCCACGCCTTATGAGAAAGAAGCCATGTTTGGCCGTGGAAATATAGACGCCTACACCGTGGACATCATGACAGGAGCGCGTGAGAAGATCCTGACCAAAGTCAATTACATCTATGCGGTGAGTCCTGATGCACAGTTTGTGCCTTATGTAGAAGGGAAGGATGTGCGTGTTTACAATATCAAAACCAAGTCGAAGAAGGTCCTTTCTGAAGGTTTAGATGCTTCATTTGTCAATCAAGATGACGATCATCCCACCCCAGACAAAAGGCCTTATGGCTTTGTGGCTTGGGAAAAGAAGGGCACTTCATTCTTTGTGCATTCTAAATTCGATCTGTGGCAGTTCTATACCAATGGTTCAAAACCAAGAAAAATAACAGACGGAAAAGCCGAGCAAATGCGCTCAAGATATGCCTATATCGACTTTGAAGATTATATCGATGAAAAGGAAGCCCTGTATGTGAGTCTTTTCGGTACATGGAGTAAAAAGTCAGGCTATGGCATGGTGACCCCAGGTAAAAACCCAAAACAACTCATCTGGGAAGATGCCCGTGTAGGACGTTTGAACAAAGCCGAAAATGCGGAACGTTATGCCTATACCATTGAAAGCTTCAGTGATTCTCCAGATTACTTTGTCGGTTCAGGTGCATTGACGGATGCCAAGCAGGTTTCATACACCAATCCATTCCAAAGTGAATACCAGTGGGGAAGAAATCAATTGGTACAATACACAAATGCCAATGGGGAAGAGCTTCAAGGTTCTCTTTTCTACCCCGCCAATTACGAGCCGGGCAAGAAATATCCAATGATCACTTACATCTATGAATTGCTCTCAGATGGGCTCCATTCTTATGTGGTGCCTTCTCAGCGCAGCTATTATAATAACAGCGTATTTACCCAAGAAGGCTATTTTGTGCTCATGCCCGATATCCTTTTCGATGCAGGCGATCCCGGTATTTCTTCGGTAAGAACGATGGAAGCTGCCGTGAAAACTGTCGTGGACATGGGGATTGTCGATGAAAAGAGAGTGGGCTTGATTGGTCATTCATGGGGCGGTTATCAAGCGGGTTATGCCGTTACTCAAACCGATATTTTTGCGGCCAGCGTAGCAGGAGCAGGGCTCACCAACCTGACCAGTATGTATGGTATGATTGCTTGGGCCTTTGGCGGAGCACCTGAAAATGAGCATTTCGAAGTAAGCCAAGAACGAATGGAGATGCCTCCTTATATGGATGTGGATCGCTATATCCGAAATTCATCTGTTTTCAATGTAGAGATGTTGGAGACTCCATTGCTCTTCGAGGTAGGGGATAACGACCAGAATGTAGATTGGCGACAAGGCATAGAGTATTACAATGCTGCGCGAAGGGCTGGAAAGCAATTTGTTTTATTGGTGTATGCCAATGAAGGGCATGGCTTATCTCAGGACAAGAACAGGTCTGATTATCAGATGAGGATTCTGAAATGGTTTGGCCATTACCTCAAAGGAGAGCCAATACAACCCTGGATTCAGCAAGGGATTCCTTACGAAACCCAGATGAAGAACCTTAAGAACTGGAAGAAGTAAACCAGTCAAAACCCTCCTTTAGAGGGTTTTGACTTGCAAGACTTGAAAAGATGCTTACAGCATGACTAAGTGTTGAATATTGTGCAATTGATGTTTTTTGACCAGATAAGCTTGCTGCCAAGTCATCCCTGTAGGCCCCGAAACTTCGTGGGTTTTTCAGCAATACAGAACGGTCCACTGACGCAGGTTCTTAGATTTATCTGTCCTTTGCGCCCCTCCGCGCCCTTTGCGGTTAGAACCCCGTTTTCGTAGTTGTTTTCATTTTGGCACGTTTTTGGGAAAGTACCCTTGTACAACCAAATAAAACTCAAAATGAAAAAAGCACTACTCGGTCTAAGCCTACTCTTACTAATATCCAGCTGTGATGTTATTTATGTAGAAGAAGCTCCCATTGATTCAAGAAACCTTTTTACTGGTCGGTATGAGGTAGAAGAATACAGCGAAACTTATGATGAGATTACCCTTTACGACATGCGTGTGTTGAAAGATGCAGATCCGTACAGTAACGTAATCTACCTAAGAAATTTTTACGGAGCAGATATTGAAATATATGCCAATGTTTATGGTGACGAATTAAGAATCCCTCGTCAAACAGTAAATGGCTACCTTATTAAGGGAGTAGGGCATATGGAATATAGCGACTTGGTGCTTGATTATTCTGTAGAAGACTTGAGGAGTAACAGCTACATTGACTTTTGTTATACTGTAGCCTATCGAAGATAAATTGTTGTTTTGAGATTGACCGGGGCCGGCTTTCCTTTTGGAAGTCGGCTCTTTTTTTGACTTATTCTAGCCATTTGGCTTCATTCTTCAAAGGCTAGTCGTTTGTTATTCAAGACGTTCGCGAAAATTAGTGGTCTGAAACCGTGAAAAAGCCCTTTGTTGCATTCTTAACCGTCAACAACCAAATAACCAGTCAATCACACCGCTAATCTAAAATGATCTAGTTACCTTTGCAGCTCATTTAACAAAGAATTATTGAATAATTTTAGCAAACTAGGACTTTCTCAATCCATTATTGAAGTTCTTGATCAACTGGGGTTCGATACTCCAACCCCTGTACAAGAAAAGGCCATTCCAATGCTGTTGCAAAACGACCCAACAGATTTTATTGGATTGGCTCAGACGGGTACAGGTAAGACAGCTGCATTTGGACTTCCATTGATCGATTTAATCGATTTGGATAATCCTACAACTCAAGCCATTGTGATGGCTCCAACACGTGAACTAGGGCAACAAACCGCACAACATTTAGTAAGTTTTGCGAAAAATAATAGAGCCCTTAATATTGAAGTGGTTTATGGTGGTGCGCCCATCATGGGCCAAATTAAGGCGCTTAAGAGACCAACGCAAATTATTGTAGCAACACCAGGCCGATTGATCGATTTGATCAAAAGGAAAGCGGTGAAATTAGAGAATGTAAAATATGTCGTGCTCGATGAAGCAGATGAAATGCTCAATATGGGCTTTAAAGATGACATAGATGAAATTCTTTCTTATACGCTAGAAAATAGAGTTACTTGGCTTTTTTCGGCTACTATGCCGAAAGAAATCAGGAGAATTGTAAACAAGTACATGGACAACCCATTAGAGGTTGCGGTAAACTCAGAACAAAAGAGTAATGTAGACATTACGCATAAGTATGTGATTACTAAGGCTTCTAATAAATTGCCAGCTTTAAAGCGATTCTTAGATATTCAGCCAGACATGCGAGGTATTATGTTTTGTCGTACTAAACGCGAAACACAAGAGATTGCAGATGAGTTAGGCCAAATGGGCTACGGAGTAGAGGCACTTCACGGTGACCTTTCTCAAGCGCAAAGAGATGCTGTAATGAAACGTTTTAAAACACGTTCAATGCAATTGCTTATTGCTACTGATGTAGCGGCAAGAGGTATCGATGTAAACGATTTAACGCACGTGCTTCACCATACTGTTCCAGACCAATTGGAAAGCTATACGCACCGAAGTGGTAGAACGGGTAGGGCAGGTAATAAAGGAACTTCATTGATTTTTATTAATCCAAGGGAGACCCGAAAAATCACTGACATTGAAAGAAGAATCAAAGTAAAATTTGAGCAAATCGAAGTGCCTACTTTGGAGGCGATGAAGTCGAGCAGAATTAACAGCTGGGCGAATTTAATCATCAACACGAAAGTAGACGACCAAGCTGATAGCATTTTGGAATCGGTGAGTGAGCGTTTCAGTGATTTAAGTAAAGAAGATATTCTTAGACGTTTGATCACAACTCAACTGGATCATGTGATGACACCAGATGAGGATTCCAACTTGAACGATACTCAAGGTGGTGGTTCTACTTCGAACCGTGAGAGAACTGGATTCAACCGTTACTTTATCAATGTAGGTTCTATCGATGGTATGACCAATGCTGATATTGTACATTTCTTGGCTGATGAATCAGGAGTGGATAGAAAATTCTTTGGCGATTTATCGCTTCAGAAGAACTGTTCATACTTTGATGTAGACAGCACACAAGACAAAGGTTTCGGTGAAAGCTTTGAAGGGAAAGAAGTGAATGGTAGAAGCATCCGTGTCAACAGAGATGATGACGGAAGACCAAGACAAAGAAGAGACTTCAGCAAAGGCGGAAGTGGAGGCGGAAGTGGAAGCTATGGTGGAGGCGGAAGCAGCTACGGTGGTGGAGGCGGAGG
>CAXBPM010000299.1:0-4714 GCA_963977345.1 uncultured Roseivirga sp. | reverse complement strand
AATGGTCTTTATTCAAGGCGGTAGAACTGTTTTGGGATCCTTTGAGGAGGATTTGCTAGGCACTAGAGATAACATAGAAAGAACCGTTACGGTAAATTCTTTCTACATGGATGAGACTGAAGTGACGAACAAGGACTGGAAAGAATATGTTTTTTATCAGTTTAACCCAATACCGTTAAGTTTGGGTAAAGAGATAGCTATAATGGACGATCCAGCAAGCCCATTTCTCCCTCCTACCACCTCTCACAACGGACAGACCCTTAAAGACTTAGTTCCAAACGACAGTGTTTGGTCTAGCGATTTTTCTTTTAATGATGTGTACAGCGAAAACTACTACACCAACCCAGGCTACAATAGTTACCCTGTTGTAGGCGTCACTTGGAGACAAGCCGTAGACTACTGTAAATGGAGAACAGATTTTGTTAACTACATCACTATAAGTCAATTACCTCTTGAAGATCTTCCAGATGCTTATAAATTAGAATTTTTTGATCCAGACGGTACACTTCAAATGCTTGGTAGTGCCGGTGGAAATAGCTCTACGGGAGGTGGAGAAATTACACCACAAGAGCTAGATGATCTTCAACAAGATCAAATTGCCTTTATCAACGCAAACAAAAAGCTTTTTATAGAAAGGGGTATTTATCTTCCTGAATTCAGGTTACCAAACGAAGCGGAGTGGGAATATGCCGCCAAAGCAACTATTGGAACACAGTATTTGGACGAAAATGAAGAATACGGAAGAATTTATCCTTGGGATGGAAGAGGCGTAAGAAACCCTTATGGGAAAAGACGAGGGGAGCTTTTAGCAAACTTCAAAAGAGGTAGAGGTGATTATGCTGGTATTGCTGGTAATATCAATAACGATGGTGATGTGATTCCAAGAGCAGTTGGAGGATATGAGCCTAATGATTTCGGTTTGTTCAATATGGCTGGAAACGTAAGTGAGTGGGTAAACGACACCTACAGACCTCTTTCTTTTCAAGCAGTTGATGATCTTAACCCCGTTAGAAAAGACGGAACTGCAGACTCAGAGCAGCTCTATGGTTGGGATGGTGATAGAACAGATTTCAGGTCATTAATTAACGACAGAGCAAAAGTATATAAGGGAGGTTCTTGGAAAGATGTTGCCTATTGGATGTCCCCAGGAACAAGAAGGTTTTTAGATCAAGATAAAGGTACCAATACAATTGGTTTTAGATGCGCCATGATTTCCATTGGTTTTGAATCTAAAAACAAAGGCGGAGGAATCTTTGGAGGAAAGTAGAATTCTAAAAAATTAAACCAAAAGAGGCCATTTCTGAACAGAAATGGCCTCTTTTGGTTTTAGGTTATTAATAAGTAGATGCTAATAGAGCAAAACTCAGCTCCTTCACCCCCGCCTCGATCAATGCATCTCCGCAAGCAAGTAAAGTGGCACCCGTTGTAATTACATCGTCTACTAAAAGCACACGCTTCTCTTTAAGTTCCAGTGGATTAACCACCTCGAAAATTGCCTTCACATTCTCCAACCGTTCAACCCTGCTCTTTCTGGTTTGAGTTTCACTGGCTGTAACTCTCCTAAGCGCATTACAAACATCCGTTTTCAGCACTTCTGAAAGGCCATTTGCAAAAGCTTCACTTTGATTATAGCCTCTTTTTCTCTGTTTCGAAGGGTGAAGTGGAACAGGAATGATGAGGTCAAACTCGCTGGAAAAACCACCTAATAACAAGTCGTGACCATACCATCGACCCATCATAAGCCCAACATCTTCTTTATGATTATACTTTAGCTCGTGCAAAATATGCTGAACGATTCCCTTTTTCTGAAAATGTAGGTAGGCCAGAATATGATTAAAAGGAATAGAGCCTGCCAATTTTTGATAAATATGTGGAACCTCTTCCTTATAGTTATTTGTTTTCGGCAACTCATACTGGCAAGTGGGGCAGATATGCTTCATGCCATTGGGCAACGGCCCTTTACACCCAATACATATATTTGGGAAAAAGAGAGCGACAAAGTCGTTCAAGATTAAATTTATCTTGCTGGGCATTCGCGAAACGAAACTATATTTGACGAAAATATTAAGGTAATGACTATTGTAGAAGAATTCAATGATTATCGCGCCAAGATGAACGGAAAAATCTTGGAAGAGAACAATACAGTATTGAAAAGATTATTCAATCTTGACACTAATGCCTTTGCACCAGGTGCATTGGACGGAAAAGTAAAAGAACTTATTGGGCTTTCAAGCTCAATGGTACTAAGGTGTGACGATTGCATCAAGTACCATTTAGGAAAATGTCATGAGTTAGGAGTGACCACCCAAGAAGTGTTTGAAGTATTTTCAATCGCCAACTTGATTGGGGGAACCATTGTAATTCCTCACCTTAGAAGGGCCGTAGAATTCTGGGATGAGCTCAATAAATAATGTATAAAAAGGATTTAGAACTTCAGAGGAACTGGGCAAAACTAATGACCCACTTAGAGCAGCTTTTAGGAAAAAGGCCCAAAGATCTTAATGGGGTTCTATTTCTTATTGGGGTTCAAGAATTGGGCAACGGCAAACAGAACTTCACTAAGGAAGAAAAACAAGACTTAATGCACATTGCCATTTGCAAAGTATTGAGCCTTTCAGGCTTTTATGAACTCGAGGGAATTGATGCCGAAGGTTGGCCACATTGGAAAAAAGCCGAAACCGCTCTTCCTCACTTCGACCTGATGGACCAAGAAAAACTTCTCAAAATGCATGTAATTGAATATTTTGAGACTGAATTAAAAATTGAGTTATGAAGATTATCAGCTACAACGTAAACGGAATTAGGGCCGCCATGAAGAAAGACTTTGTGGGCTGGCTAAAAGCCGAAAACCCTGATATTCTTTGTATGCAAGAACTGAAGGCATTACCAGAACAAGTAGACACTACCGAGTTTGAGGACTTGGGCTATCATTTATATTGGGAGCCAGCTCAAAAAAAGGGGTACAGCGGTGTGGCAATTTTCAGTAAAGTCAAGCCGCTTCACGTGGAACATGGTTGCGGAAACCCTTTGTATGACTTTGAAGGAAGAGTAATCCGAGCTGATTATGAAGGTTTTTCTGTAATGAGCGTCTACATGCCGAGCGGAACGAGTGGTGACATTCGTCAAGACTTTAAATATGAATGGCTCGACTTCTTCTTTGAGTACGCCAATTCATTAAGAAAAACCATTCCTAACTTAATTATAAGCGGAGATTATAATATCGCTCACAAGGCGATAGACATTCATAACCCCGTGTCAAATAAAAACTCTTCTGGCTTTTTACCCGAAGAAAGAGAATGGTTCACAAAATACATGGATGCAGGCTTTATTGATTCCTTCCGTGTTTTTAACCAAAACCCGCATGAATACTCTTGGTGGAGCTATAGGGCCAATTCAAGAGCGAATAATAAAGGCTGGAGGATAGATTATCACATGACCACAGCGGAAATGAAAGAGCGATTAGTGGGTGCATCTATCTTAAACGATGCCATCCATTCCGATCACTGTCCGATACTCCTAGAAATTCGATGATTTAAATCGTATATTTCTCCTTTAGTCAATTGTTTTACAATCAAATACGGCTCGTTCACGTATTAGTGTTTACAAGTTTAAATTCAGGAGATGGGTTCTAACCAATTACTAAAGCAGCAACTTCAGGCATATAAGAAAAAGTTCTACACTAACCGGTTGATCAAAGGCACTATTCTATTCCTAGCCTTTTTCCTCAGCCTTTTTATTGTAGCCAATGCTTTTGAGTTCTCTGCACGCCTAAGTGGTGGCGGTAGAGCAATTCTTTTCTTTTCGTTTGTTTTTGGAAGTCTATTGGCTTTCGTCTGGTTCATTGGTAAAAACCTATTCCATTTAAGAAATGCGCAACGACACTTATCAAACGAAGAAGCTTCAAAACAAATAGGGGCTCATTTTCCAGCAATTTCAGACAAGCTTTTAAACATAATTCAGTTAGAGAAACTCAATACAGCTCAAAATGAGCTACTACTGGCCAGTATAGAGCAAAAAAGCAATGAAGTCAGTAAAATTTCATTTGTCAGCGCTATTGATTATAAAGGCAACCGAAAATATCTCCGTTATATAATCGGACCAGGAGCCCTTATCGTTGTACTGCTTCTTTTTATTCCTCAATTTCTTACAGAGAGCTCCACTAGGATTATCAACTACAATACTGAGTTCCTTCCTGAGGCCCCGTTTTCATTTTCAATCAAAAACCCCGATTTCCAAGCGTTTAAAGGCGAAAACTTTACATTAGAAGTAAATACCGAAGGAAGATCAACCCCTCAAAACCTTTATGTTTGGACCAATAACCGAAAGGTAAAAGCCAATAAAACGGGTCCCGATAACTTTGAATATACCTTCACAAGAGTTCAGGCAGGTACCAAGTTTTCTTTGGAAGCAGAAAGTATTACCTCTTCAGAATATGAAATTAAAGTCGTTTCTCGTCCCTCCCTCTCATTATTCAACCTTGAGCTAGAATTCCCAAAATATTTAAAGCGTGAGAAAGAAGTATTAGAAAATTCTGGAAATGTTTCCATTCCTGAAGGCACTAAGGTTACATGGAAGTTCAATACCGATAATACCGATGAGGTGAAGCTGAATTTTCCCGAACTTGAGGTATTCGGAAAAGCAAAAAAGAACTCAAATGGCGCTTTTACTTACGAACAAACGATCAACAAGTCGAGCCGTTATTCCATTCAATTAA
>CAXBPM010000298.1:0-4719 GCA_963977345.1 uncultured Roseivirga sp. | reverse complement strand
CCGTTGCTTATTTAAAAGACTATTCTGAGCGACTTGGCATTATGGACAACAAAGTGTGGCACTTTGTAACTGGCAATAAAGCAGAAATCTATGAACTGGGCACTGCAGCTGGGTATATGGTTCAAGTAGGTGAAGATGCATCAGCAGATGGTGGTTTCATCCACAGTGGCGCGTTTATTTTAATTGACAAAGAAAGGCGAGTCAGAGGCTTTTATGATGGCACTGTGGCCTCAGCGGTGGATATTCTTATGAATGACATCGACCGATTGTTGCAAGAATACGAAGACCAATGAAAAAACAGCTATTCATATTCGCTTTCATTCTAGGTTTGGCTACGAGCTGCTCGGGTAATAAAGTAGCGGATAACGAAATACCAAGCAGTACGCTGAGCAGCTTTGATCAGAAAGAGACACAATACTACTCCAATGGGCGAAGGTTGTACAAAACGATATGCCAAAACTGCCACATGGAAAATGGGGAAGGGCTTGGTCGACTAATTCCGCCTTTGGCCAAATCTGATTACTTAAAAAACCACAGAGCAGATTTACCTCGCATAATAAAGTATGGATTGCATGGCCCGATTACGGTAAATGGGGTCGAGTTTAATCAACCAATGCCAGCTAATCCCAAATTAACTGACATTGAAGTTGCCGAAATTCTTACCTATATAGGGAATACTTGGGAAAATGAGGTTGGAAGTTTTACCACTGAAGAAGTGATAGGTAGTCTTTCAGAAAGGCAGTGAAACTTAGTTTTTAAGGGCCTCTTTGGCCGCTGCAATACTACTATTGATTTCTTCTTTGACCTTTTTTACTCTTTCCATCTCAGCATTGATAAAGGTCATTTTCTCCTCCTCTGTAGATTCATTGTTTACGTGAGGGGTTGAATTGACATTCCAGTCGTTCATCCATTTCATCATGTCTTCCTGAGCATTTCCTAAGCCCAAAGCGATATCTCTAAGGTCATCAGGGCTTTGGCTACCATCTGCTTTTTCAAGCACTTTCTTTCTCAGCGACATCAGTTCTCCCAATTTCGGCATCACTTCATCGTGAATGGCAAACACCTCAGTTTTGAGAGTTTCAAACTTGTCTTCTTTCTTAGCGCAAGCAAAAACAAATAATAAAATTACGAGTAACGAAAGAGCTCTTTTCATAACAGTCATTGATATGGCGTAAAGCTAACTTCTGACAAGCGAAGCCCCAAAGAATTTCGTGAAGAATAACCTAGTAACCATCATAAGCTAAACCAGCAAAAACACCATCCTTCAAGATGTACATCAGCTGGTCTGGGTCTTTCTTGTTCAATACTAGTTTACCCCTAATTCTTATCCGTTTAGTGGTGTATTTGATCTGTTCTTTCATGGTCACTTCCATTACCGTTTCTGGCCCTCCAGAACCACAAAAAAAGCATTCGCTAATGGGTAGCGATGAAATAATTAATTGGGTGGGTTTAAACATTCCTTCGAAAGGGATGATGTAGCCGTCAATCTCTACTTCTTGGCCTTCTACCCCCAGAATTTCTTTACTGAATACAGGCAGGTAAACATCGCCATATTCATCTTTAGTAATCTCATAGGTCACCTCGGTCAAGGTTTTCCATAATTTCGCACCTGAAATTTTCACCTCCTGAGCGTTAAGCCCTACAGATACAGCTGTGGTTAATAATATAGTTAGTAATTTTTTCATATCATTCTTGTGCTAATACTTTTGAAATATCTGTTCTATACGCGCTAAAGGCTGGTAAAATGGAAGCTAAAACGCCAACGCAAACACTAATTAACAATACGTAGAATTCACCTTTCACCAAAACCATTCCTGAAATACCAATGGCATCGGATTTCTCATAAAGCCCAGTTAAGAATTCTACCAAACCGTGACCGAGAATAAATCCTAACACCCCACCAATCGTTGTGATTATGATGCCTTCAAAAATAACATGTACAAACAGTTTGCTTTTTGAAGCTCCCAGCGATCGCATAATGGCCAAATCGTACTTCCGGTCTTTTAGGGCATTATAAAGGGAAATGAAAATACTCAATCCCGCGATTACGATGATAATATACGCAAAGCTTTTGATCATGTTTACACCAATCCCCATAAGTGAGAACAACCTTTGGGTTTCGAAAGCAGGTGAAGCCGCCTGCATATTGGTGTTACTATTAATCATTCGGGGCATGGTAACCGCCCCCATGGCCGACCTGAACTGAATCAGCATAGCCGTGATTTCAGCATCGGCTCCGCCCTCTGGCAAACCTGTCTCATAAGCAGAGCCTAAAACAGGTTCGTTACTGTGTTCTGTCTCCTCTCCTTCTTCCGCACTATGGTCATGCACCTGCCAAATACTTTCAATATTGGTCAAAATCAGGTTGTCCAAGGCGGTGTTACTAGGTTCGAGAATTCCCACTACTTTATAGCTCGCCTCATCGTGGTCAAGATCCGTATCGCTCAAACCATGTGCTCCAAAAAACACATCTCCCACCTTCAGCCCCAATTGCATGGCTACGTTAGGCCCAATGGTGCATTCTAAATTGTATTTCCAAAGCGCACCTTCCGATAAAGTGGCTTCATAAAGATTTACATAATCGTGGTTAGTCCCCACAATTCTAAAACCTTGATAATTATCCCCCAAAGCCAAAGGGATGGCCGATTTCACCTGACGGTTTCGGGTCAAAGCTTTGGCTTCGTCTAATTTTATATTGCCCGTAGGGAAATCGATATGATATACATTCGCCAAAATCAATTGCAAGGGACTGCCTTTTGCCCCCACGACCAAATCAATCCCTCTTTTGTTCTTGGATAGATTTTCTTCCAACTGAGAGTTCAGAATCAACAATACCAGAATGATCGCAATCCCTAAACCCATCAGCAACACATTCAAAAATGTATTGAGGGGTTTGTCCTTTATGTATTTCCAACTAAGTAAAAACAGGTTCATTGCTCGTTCAGGTTTAGTTGTAAATCAAAAACAGCCTTCACACGCTGATCATGCGTAGCGATAATCAATGAAGCATTGTTATTTTCAGCCTGCTCTTTCAACAGCTGAATTACACTGTTTGCATTGTCATCATCTAAACTTGCGGTAGGTTCATCGGCCAAAAGCACACGTGGCTTGTTCAACAAAGCCCTGGCGATGGTTACACGTTGCTGCTCTCCTTGGCTCAATTGCCGTACTTTAGAATTAAGTTTTTCACCCAAATTCAAGGTGTCCAAAACTTCCTTGATGCGTCCTTTATCTTGAGGAATTCCAGAAAAATACTGCGCCAGCAAAAGGTTGTCCTTTACGGTAAGTGCCGAAATCAAATGTGCTTTCTGAAAAACGAGACCAATGTTCTGACCTCTGTATTTGTCCATTGCAGTACCTGAAAGCTGATATAAATCGGTGTCGTCAATTAACACTTTGCCCTCAGCAGGTTTTAATAGTCCGCCAAGAATGTGGAGCAAAGTAGTTTTTCCGCTCCCTGACTTACCGAGAATCATCAGATGCTGCTTTTCCTTGATTTCCATGTGGGAAATGGACAGAATTCGCTTTTCTGAATATCCGAAATTTAGGTTTTCTATGGTGATCATATCCCTTTCAAAAATTCAAATGCTAAGTAACCAACTTGTGCCTTAAAACGGTAACCGATGGTGGAGTTTTGGCCAGAATAACCATTATAGCACTGCTTCGTTTTAATGAAAGTCATTCCCCTTTTGAATGTCTCGAATTTTTAAGAATAAATAATACCTTTACAGCTTACTCAAAATTGAAGATTTATATGTTGGATTTCTTTAAAAAGAAAAAAGACAAGGCGCCAAAACAGAAGAAGGGTTTCTTTAGAGAACTCTTTAATGACGTGCTTTTCGCGCTAATAGCGGTCACTATTATCCGAGGTCTATTTATCGAAGCCTATGCTATTCCTACAGGATCCATGGAGAACTCCATGCTTATTGGCGACCATCTTTTTGTCAGCAAATTGCATTATGGCGCTCGAACGCCTAAAACACCTATAAAATTTCCTTTGGCGCATCAAGACTTTTGGGGATCTGGTATTCCATCTTACTGGGATGGCATTCAACTTCCACAATACAGACTTCCTGGCTTTAGAAAAGTAAGAAGAGGGGAACCTGTAGTATTTAACTATCCACCAGACTTAAAATACCCAACTGACATTAAAACGTTTTACGTAAAGCGTTGCGTGGCCATTCCTGGTGATGTTTTAGAAGTAAGAGACCAACAAGTATACATCAATGGTGAGCCAATGGAGAATCCTCCACACATGCAAACCAGTTATTTCGTAGAAACTCAAAATGGAATTCACGCGAGATATATGCGGGAATTGGGCATTTCAGACTATACTGATGATAACCCAATGGACACTTATGCAACTACGGCCTCTCCCAATTATCAGTACAATGGGAAATTAGGTTTCTATATGAACACCAGCCAAGAACAGGCCGATGAACTGGCTAAACTGAATTTCGTTACTAGTGTTGAAAAAGTAGTTTACAGAAAAGGCGAGGGATACAATGCTTTCCCTGAGGCACAGCAATACTTAGGGGCGGAATACACCGCCTACAATCCAGTGACGGATTTTGGTTGGACAATCGACTTCTTTGGCCCTTTAACCATGCCTGAAGAAGGTCAAACCATACAGTTAACCCCCGAGAACGTAGATTTGTACCGTACTCCCATTGAGCATTACGAAGGGAATGACGATGTAGAAATTAGAGGAAGTGAAGT
>CAXBPM010000297.1:0-4720 GCA_963977345.1 uncultured Roseivirga sp. | reverse complement strand
CAGAGAACAGCACCATCTTGCCATTCCCTACCTCTACATTGTCACTTAAGCGAAACCCCTTTTCAAACTTATTCATTTCTTAACTGTCTTTCAATAATTAATTCATAAAAACCTTTAGCCTCTAAAACCAAATCGGCCAATTCTCGTAGCGCCCCTTCGCCTCCTTTGGCTTGAAGCACCAAGTCAACGTGTTCTTTCACTTTGTAGTGCCCGTCTGCTGGTGTAGCGGCTAACCCACACTGCGTCAGGACGGGAAGGTCATTAATATCATCACCAATAAAGGCCACTTCTTCTTTCTGTAACCCGAATTCCATCAACACATCTTCGAACTTTTCTCCTTTATTCTTTACTCCGTGGTAATGGAAATTTATTTTCAATTCGTTACAACGATTACGCACTACTTGAGAATCGCGCCCAGTGATAACGCCTGTTAAGATTTCGTGAAGTTTTAAATGCTGGATGATTTGCCCGTCTTTCACATTGAATTCCTTAGACTCCATGCCCTCATTATTATAAATGATATGACCATCGGTAAGTACGCCATCAACATCGAAAATAATGGCTTTTATTCTTTTTGCTTTTTCAACAATCTCGGAGGATACGTTCACGTGTTTTAGGTTTAGACAAATGTAGAAGGTTTTTTTTGTCTGACATAATGGTTCAATTTTCAATTGCGAGCTAAAACCAGCGCACCACTCTTCTTCTGAATCCAACATTAACCCCTATATTTAAGCCCTACATCAATTCCTTACTTTATGAAGTCTGTTAAGTTTTTGGTCAGCCTACTTTTTACCCTTGGCATTTTCTACGGTTTGAACACCAAGTTTGGTGATGTTCCTCCTATGGGGAAGTTTTTAAGTCCCAACCAAGGTTTCTGGAAAAACGAAATCACTGAGTCTGATGTGGCAGAAGAGATGCTGGAAATCCCAGGCTTGAAAAGCCCTGTAACTGTTCATTATGACGAATCACTAATTCCGCATGTGTTTGCGCAAAATGACGAGGACCTATATAGAGCACAGGGGTACATTACGGCTCAACATCGATTGTGGCAGCTAGAGTTTCAAACCTTTGCTTCGGGCGGAAGACTTTCAGAAGTGGTAGGCGAGGCTGCCATAGAGTATGACAGAGGCCAACGCAGAAAAGGAATGGGTTTTGGGGCCGATAATGCTTTGAATGAGATGATGAAGCACCTAGAGGAAGTAAAACTGCTAGAAGCTTATCGAGATGGAATCAATGCCTATATCGAAGGCTTGAGTGTAGGAGAACTTCCTGTAGAATACAAAATACTAGACTATCAGCCTGAGCCATGGACCTTAAAGAAGACTACCCTTCTATTAATGTACATGACGGACATGTTGGCGGGAGGCGATGCAGATTTGGAAAACACCAACTTCGTAAAGCTATTTGGGAAAGAAACCTTCGATCTGCTCTTCCCTGATTTTTATGCAGATCAAGACCCTGTAATTCCTCAAGAAAGAGACTGGAGTAGTTTTGAAGTTGAAAAGGTTGAAAAACCCGATGTTGATTTCCCTAGCGATTTCATTAAAGAAACCATGGACAAGCCCAATCCACACAACGGAAGTAACAACTGGGCGGTCTCCCCTGCTAAATCAGTTTCGGGCAATCCAATTTTAGCCAATGACCCACATTTGCAACTCAACTTACCTTCTATTTGGTATGTAATGCAATTGACCACTCCAGAAAAAAACACCTTTGGAGCCACTCTTCCTGGCGCATTGGGAGTCATTATTGGTTTCAATCAAAACATAGCTTGGGGTGTAACCAACGCCACCCGCGATGTAAAAGATTGGTATAAAATCGAATTTCAAGATGAATCTAGAAAAGCTTACAAGTATGATGATACTTGGAGAGCAACGACTGAAGTAATTGAAGAAATTAAAGTAAAAGGAAAGCCTGTTGTGTATGACACGGTTATTTATACGCATTACGGCCCTGTAACCTATGACCATACCCACAAAGGAAATGGCGAAAAAGTGGGTTATGCTATGAAATGGGGAGGTCATCTACCCAACAATAACCAACAGACTTTTCTGGATTTAAATAAGGCCAAGAATTACGATGAATATGCGGCAGCCTTAAAACACTTCACAGCTCCAGCACAAAACTTTGTTTTCGCTTCGCGCGAAGGAGATATAGCCCTTTGGGTGCAGGGAGAATTGGCCAATAAGTGGCCAGAACAAGGCAAGTTCTTGATGGATGGCTCCGATTCTAGGTACGAATGGCAAGCGTTCATTCCTCAGAATCAGAATGCTTATGTAAAAAATCCTGAAAGAGGTTTTGTGAGTTCTGCCAACCAACACCCCACAGATGAAAAATATCCTTACTATGTATATGATGATGGTTATGAAACCTACCGTAACCGTGTGATCAATAACTTTTTCAGAAGTAAAGAGAAATTCGACATTCAAGATTTTAAAAATTTACAGAGCAATACCTTCAACCTAAAAGCAGCAGAATTGATCCCTACTATGCTCGACAGCATGGACAGAAGCTCATTAAGTGCCAATGAAGCACAAATGCTCTCAACAATTGAAGATTGGGATTTTAATAGCAGCATAAACGCAGAAGCAGCTACAATATGGGAGAAATGGTGGAGTAACTTATACCGAATGACATGGGATGAACTTTATAACCTAGACGTTGCAATTGACCGTCCAAGCGCCTATCAAACTATCTGGTTATTGAAGAATCAACCCAATTACCCTTGGTTTGACAGGAAAGAAACATCAGAGACAGAAACCGCCAATGACCTTTATTTCCAGTCGTTTAGAGATGCAGTACAAGACCTTACTGTTTGGCAATCCAGAACAGGAAAGTCTTTAAAATGGATGGATTACAAAGGCACTTACGTTGGTCATTTATTACAAGCACAACCGGCCTTTTCCAGATTTAATTTACCGATTGGAGGAAACTCAGGTATTGTGAATGCTACTAGTGAGAACCACGGCCCTTCTTGGCGCATGATTGTAGAGCTGGGGGATGAACCCAATGCTTTTGGCATTTATCCAGGTGGACAATCTGGAAACCCTGGCAGCAAATTCTATGACAATATGATTGACCGATGGGCTGCTGGAGAATACATTCCACTCTTCTTTATGAAATCAGCTGACCAAGCTTCAGACCGTATCCTTTTTTCTCAAAACCTAAGCCCAGCCAAGTAATGAAAACTCTCATCAACATTATACTAACCATTGTTATCGCGTTTATTTTGGGCCTTTTTCTTCCTTGGTGGTCTGTGATGGTCGCTGGCTTTATTATGGGTGCCATTGTAGGACTAAAAAAGGCCTCTTCTTTCTTTGTTCCCTTCTTGGCAATCGCCTTACTTTGGGTCGTGAACGCATGGTTTCTGGCGCAACCCAACGACTTTACCTTGACCAAGAAAATAGCAGTGCTTATTCCGTTAGAAGGAAATACCTTTTTGCTATTTCTGATTACAGGAGTTGTAGGTGGGATTGCTGCTGGAATAGCTGGTGTTTTCGGAAACCAATGCAAGCAATTAATCTCAGGGAAGAAGTAGAATGAAGGTTGAAGAGGAAGAAAAACAATATTTTGTAATCGATTTTGATAGCACATTCACGAAAGTTGAAGCACTGGATATTTTAGGGGAAATTTCGCTTTCGAACCACCCTGAAAGAAACGCTCGATTACAGAAGATCAAAGACATTACCGACTTGGGAATGGCGGGTGAAATGTCATTACGCGAATCACTCATTGCTCGTATTCAGTTATTAAACGGTAATAGAGCACACCTGCCTGAGTTAATTACCAGACTGTCAAAACTAGTTTCAAAGTCCATTGAGAGAAATAGAGTTTTCTTTAACGACAATCCTGAAAACACTTTCATTATTTCTAATGGTTTCAAGGAGTTTATTGTTCCAGTAGTCACCAAATTTGGCATTAAAGCCGATCATGTTTTTGCTAACGACATGATTTTTGACGAAGAAGGTAACATCATTGACCTCAACCGTGACAACGTACTTTCCATAAATGGAGGAAAAGTAAAACAGATTGAAGCACTAAAATTAAAGGGACAGATCAATATGATCGGTGATGGCTATACCGATTACGAGGTACGCCAAGCCGGAATGGCCAATAATTTTTATGCATATACCGAAAATGTGGCGCGCGAGCCCGTAAAGAAACATGCCGATCACATCGCCCCAAGTTTTGACGAAATTTTATACCACAAGAAAATGAGCGGAGCCCTATCCTACCCCAAAAATCGAATAAAAATGCTTTTGCTAGAAAGCGTTCACCCCAATGCGCTGGCTAAATTAAAAGAAGAAGGCTTTAGCGTTGAAAGCTATCCCGCAGGTTTAGACGAAGATGAACTCTGTGAGAAAATCAAAGGTATTCACGTTTTAGGGCTGAGGTCCAAAACTCAGGTAACGGCCAAAGTAATTAGAGAAGCAGATAAATTGATGGCCATTGGTGCTTTTTGCATTGGCACCAACCAAATTGACACTGAGGCAGCGCTAGAGGCTGGAATCCCAGTTTTCAATGCGCCTTTCAGCAATACACGTTCGGTAGTAGAATTGGCCATTGCCGAAATGATTAGCCTGATGCGTGGCATTTCTGATAAGAACCGAGATATGCACCAAGGCATTTGGTCGAAAACGGCTAAAAACAGCTTTGAAATTCGAGGAAAGAAATTGGGCATTATTGGCTACGGAAGCATTGGCGCACAACTTTCTGTTTT